>JAEYYZ010000112.1 GCA_023428185.1 Actinomycetes bacterium | reverse complement strand
ATCATGCGTGCGAGTTGCCCGCCTCCTACTACTGCCACGATCACAGAGCAAACCTACCGCCGGTACGCTCATCAACCGTGACATCCACGTTGAACGCGCGCAGCCGAGAGCTCGGCCGCTTCCTCGCCGTAGGGGTAGCGGGCATCGTGGTGAACCTCGGTGTCTTCAACCTCCTGCGTCTTGGACCGCTACACCCTGAGGCGGAAGTGGCTGGTGACAGCGACCGCGTCGTCACCGCAAAGGTCATCGCAACTCTCGTGTCCATCGTGTTCGCGTGGTGGGCGCACAGGGGCTGGACTTTCCGTGGCGGGCGGCGTCACCAGCCATTACCGGAGCTTGCCATTTTCGCCGCGATCAACGGCGTGGCACTGGCGCTAGAAGCGGGCACTCTCGCCTTCACTCACCATGGCCTCGGCTTGGATACTTTGGCGTGGGACAACTTCTTCTCGCTCGTGGGGATTGGGTTGGGGACGGTCGCGCGGTACGCCGGGTATCGGCTTTTCGTGTTCCGCGGAAGCCAGTAGCGCGGCGCCACGCGGCCTACCTTCGCCTACGCTGGCGCTGCGCCTTGCTGTGAGGTACCACTGCATCCACGCCCATCATGGACGGCACGCCTTGCAAGAACACTGAGAACGCAGCAGGCACCCGTTGAGAAAGCTCGAGCCGACCGCCGTCCGCTGTCACGAGATCCCGCGCAAGTGCCAAGCCAATTCCCGTGCCCTTTCCTGACGTGACTTCGCGTTCAAAGATGAGCGGCGCCAAATCCTCAGGCACACCTGGACCGTCGTCTCTCACCTCGATCACCACCGAATGGCTTGACCCCGTTTCCCTCGCCGAGACTTGCGTGGTGCCTCCACCATGGATGAGTGAATTCTCGATAAGCGTGGCGAGTACTTGAGCCAACGCGCCTGGAGTGGCGAACACCAGGTCCTCGCTGTGGGCGATCCGCAAGGTGCGGCCTTGGTTGGAAAACGCTGGTTCCCATTCCTCTCGCTGTTGCTCAAGGATCTCGTGAAGACTGACCACTTCGGTTCCAGCACCCAGCGCCCGGCGCGAGCGACCCAGCAAGTCATCCACCACGCCCACCAAGCGCTCCACTTGCTCAAGGGAGGCGTCTACTTCCGCGCGCACGTCGTCGCGCTCCGTCATGTGGGAAATTTCCTCGAGCCGCATGCTTAACGCGGTGAGTGGCGTGCGCAACTGGTGGGAAGCATCGGCGGCAAACTGGCGTTCAGTCGCTAGCCGGGCCGCCATGCGGTCTGCGCTGCGCACTAGTTCGTCGGCGACCATGTCGATTTCTTCGACCCCACTGCGCTCTACTTTGAGCCTCACGTGGCCGGTCCCCAGTTGTTCGGCCGATGCCGCGAGGTACACGAGTGGAGCGGCGAGGCGGTTCGCTTGCCACCTCGCCATGAGTGCTCCCGCGAGCACCGCGATGACGCCCACCACGAACACCAAGATGATGACGCGGATCACTTCCCAGTAGATGTCCCACCGATCCACCAACATGACCACCACCACGCCGGAATCGGAGACGCGGCTTGCCGAGAAGGACGAGGCGGGCCGTTCACCAGCCTCCAAGTCGGTGCCGTTGGGAAGACGCACGCCGATGAACACCGGCGCGCCGGGTGACGCACCGAGGTAGCTGTTGATGACGCGCTCATCAATGTTTTCTCCACCGTCGAAGCGCACTTCCAGGGCGCGAGCCGCAGTGTCCGTGCGGGATTGGAGGTCGCTCAGCGCATCGGATCGCACGATCTGGGCCGCCAGGATCATGAGCGGAATGCCCAGCAGCACCACGGCTACCGCCAAGGCCGCCAGAGTGGAGACGAGGACGCGGCGGCGCACCGGTTAGTCGTTCTCGAAGCGGAAGCCCATACCCCGCACGGTGGTGATGAATCGCGGGCTATTGGCGTCGTCGCCTAGTTTGCGGCGTAGCCACGAGACATGCATGTCGAGCGTCTTGGACGGCGCATGAGGGTCGGCATCCCACACTTCGCGCATGAGTTGGTCTCGCGACACCACGGAGCCCGCGTGCGCCACCAAGACGTGCAAGAGGTCAAACTCTTTGCCACTCAATTGCAGCTCGCGTCCGTCAAGGAAGGCGCGGTGAGCGGCCACGTCAACGCGCACGCCGTTCGCTTCCAATTCGCTACCGGAGTCTGTGCCGTGGCGGCGGCGCAACAGCGCACGCACGCGTGCGAGCAATTCGGCGAGCCTGAATGGCTTGGTGACGTAGTCGTCGGCACCCGCGTCAAGGCCCACCACCAAGTCCACCTCGTCGGCTCGAGCGGTGAGCATGAGGATTGGCACGGTGAGACCACGTTCACGGACACGCCGCGCCACCTCAACCCCGTCGATGTCGGGCAAACCGAGGTCAAGAATCAGCAGATCGGCCGATGCTGCGGCACCGACGCCGCCTTGGCCCGTTCCGTGCCACTCCACTTCGTAGCCTTCTCTACCCAAAGCACGGGTCAAGGGCTCTGAAATAGTTGGGTCGTCTTCGACCAAGACAATTCTCGTCATGTGGCCACATTACCCGCGCCACCTGACTTTGCAATGCCCCAACAACAAGTCGCCCAGGGGGCGCGACTACGCTTATCGCGTGCGCCGCACCACCCCTCGCGAACCCTCCGCTCGCCATGCCTCGAGTCCCTCCGTTGCGGTGAAGTCGCCTCGTGCGGCGATGTGGTTGCTCGCCCCCCACGCGGTGGTCGTGGCGTGCGTGGCGCTTGCGCTCGCCGCTGGGATTACGGTGACGTTGGGACAGCATCGGCCATGGACCACGTTGCCACTTGCCGCAGTACTTGGCTGGGCGTTGTGGCGGGCAGTGCGGCCTTCGCAGACGCACGTGCGGGCAACTGGACAGCGGGACATGGCGCGATCTATTAAGGGCGCCCAGATCGCGGTACTAGGTGTTCTCGCTTGGCTCATCATCAACGGAATCGCCCGCGCGGAGTACCTCATCGTCTCCAGAGACCCAGGATTCCTGACGCTCTCCGGACTATGGCTGGCTGACCACCCGTCCACGGATATCCCCACCTTGGGTGCCATCGAGGCCTCCCAATCCCAACCCAATATGCTCGCCGATGCCTCGCAAGCGTGGAATCTGCGCGGCGAGTACATCCAGCCTCAAGGCGCCAAGATGCTCCCCGCACTCATCTCCGTGGGCGGATGGCTTGCTGGCACCAATGGCGTGTTAGTTGGCAACGTGGTGGTTGGTGCAGCGGGGTTAATGGCCCTGTACCTCGTGGCACGACGATTCCTGGATCCTCTCTGGGCCCTCATGCCCGTAGCGCTCGTGGGACTCTCGGTATCCCACATCGCACTGTCGCGGGCGGCGTACAGCGAGCCGCTCACGTTGCTCCTGGTCTTTGCGGGCTTAGCGTGGGCGTGGCAAGGCGTTGAAAGCCAGAGGCCATGGTCGCTTATAGCGGCGGGTGCGGTGACGGGGGCCACGGCATTGGTGCGTATTGACGGCGCCGCGTTTGCCGCTGGAGCTTTGCTTGGCACCGTGGTGGCGCTTGCCCTTACAGCACGCGGTGCGGGCGAGGGAGCTCACTCGCTCCGGCTCCGGTCTCTCGCGGGATTCGCCACCGCTCAGGTGGTCATGTTGGCAGTGGGTTACGCCTCCCTGTGGCGCTGGTCCCAGGCGTATCTGGAACGCCTCATGCCGGAGGCGCGCACTGCCGTGGGCGTGTACCTCGCGGTATTGATAGCGAGCGCGCTGTGGGCCGCCACCTGGAACGGTGCTCTGCGAGGCGAGCGGCTTGTGACCGCCCCCGCACGCGCCGCCGCCACTCGCGGCGCGGTGACCGTAGGGGGGCTCGTCACGGTGTTGCTGTTAGCGCTCGCTTCCCGGCCGCTGTGGACCACCGTCCACCGCGGTACCTCGTCCAGCGTTGATGAATTCACCAATGGAGTGGTGGAAGTCTTCCAGCAGCTTCAAGGTCTACCCATAGAGCCCACGCGAACCTACGCAGAACACACAGTCACGTGGTTGAGCTACTACCTCACGTGGCCCGTGATTCTCTTGGCCGTGGTGGGTTTTGGCTTGGCCACGGCATCGGCGCTGCGATCCCGCCCCGCCTGGGCCCTGTTTGTCATTGGGTGCCTCATGCCCACCGTGCTGTACCTGCTCAAGCCGGAGATTGTGCCCGACCACATTTGGGCGATACGGCGGTTTGAGTCTGTCGCCATCCCCGCCTTTGCACTGGCGGCAAGCCTTGCGGCCAGGCGCCTTGCCAGCCTTGCCAAGCGCCGTCTGCCAGGCAACCACGGACGACGCGTGGGCACCGTAGCCGTGCTTCTCACCGTCCTGCTGCCCGTGTCCACATGGATCTCGCTGAAACCCCACGAGAGTTACCCCGTCTCCGTGGCGATGCATGTCTTCACTCGCGAAATGGCAGGGGCGCGCACGCATAGTGACCAACTGTGCGACGTCATCGATGGCAGGCCAGTGGTGCTTTACGGCAGTTCTGCTTTCTTTGGCACCTTGCGGGTGCGCTGCGACGTTCCCGTGGTGCTTTCGTTGGAAGATCCCACGCCTGCAGGGCTTGAGGAGGCGACCCAAGCGTGGGGTCAAGCACCGGTGGTACTCACACGCGCTCCCCAAGATTTGGTGTGGACTCAAGACCCACTGCCGTTGGTAGACGGCGAGGTGTACCAAGCGGACTACCAGTTGCAGGGAATCCCGCGCACCATTCGCGTCTCCAGCTACACGTGGTTTGCTGGAGTTCCCAACGCTCAAGGGGAGCTCGTGCCGCTCACCTCCGAGATCACCACTCAGATAGCCCTAGACTGACCCCACCCATGCAGACGGCCGGACGCGGCCAAGGAGGTCAACGATGCTCTCACGTCCCCAGGGAACTTCTTCCACCATCGGCTTAGCGCTCGTGCTGCTCGCCTTGCTCATGCTCGGCGGAATAGTCACGTATGGCGCACTCGTGGAGGCGCGACCCGGTGCGCACACCGATGCCGCTTCAGGCGAACGTCCAGGGGCAGAGTCTGACTTCGTATACCGCGAAGGCGCCGAGTTCATGTTGCGTGGGGAACCGTTCTACTACGCAGGCGCCAACGCGTACACGCTCATGTTCGAGTCTCAAGCTGGCGTGGACATGCACATGGTGACCGCCAAAGAAGCCGAACACACGGTGCTGCGCGCCTGGGCGTTCTTTGACACGGGAACGCCTGAGGGCGACCTGACCGTTGAAGGCAACCAACGGGGAATCTACTTTCAGTACTGGGACGCAGAGGCCGGCAAGCCCGCGTACAACGACGGACCCAACGGCCTCGAGCGCCTCGACTACATGATCTACGCGGCAGGCAAGCACGACATCAAGTTGGTACTACCTCTTGTCAATAACTGGACCGCCTTTGGTGGCGTGGACCAATACGTGCGGTGGGCAGACGGCACATGGCACGACGACTTCTTTCGCGACGAGACCATCAAGGGTTGGTACAAGGACTGGGTAAGCCACGTGCTCAACCGCGT
>JAEYYZ010000163.1 GCA_023428185.1 Actinomycetes bacterium | reverse complement strand
GCGAAGTCGTGAAGCTCCTCAAGCGAGGTGTCTGACACCAGGTGGCCCCAAAGGGTGCCGTGGTTGGGCCACATCGCAGGGTCGAGCAAGACTGTCATGCCCTGACCCTACGATGCGGCTTCCCCGGATGGTGTTAGCGCGCGAACATCCTGGTGGCTGTTTCCTCGGCGTTCTGGTAGTGCTCGGCGGCTTGACCGAGAGCCTGGGTGATCTCTTCCAACGCGGCCTCCACCTGCATTTGAGTGCCGTGCCATTGCTGAATGAGGCCCGTGAACGCCACGGATGCTCCGCCTTGCCACGAGCCTTCAAGCGCACGCAAATGGCCGAGCATGCCCGTGACCTCGGTGCGGATGGTCTGTGCGGAACGCGCGGCGAGCGATGATGCAGACGCCACCTGCGCGGCGTCAACGTGGTACTGAGTCATGTCTGTCTCCTTGATCGGGTACAGCCGACGCTAGGGCTGTGCGGGCGCGCGGCGCAGGGTGCGCGAGGGATCTGTGGATAACTCGAGCGCATGTGATGCGCTGCGGGGCACGGTTTTCGTCACTGAGCACCGTTTCGGGGCCCCGGGAGGCCTCCATTGGGGCGCGTGGGAACGATGTGACACCAAAGCGGTGCTGAGTGACGATCGCGGTGGTCAGAGCGACGGGTTCGGAGAGCAGCGCCCCCGCACCCACACCCGCCCGCACCCACACCCGCCCGCACCCACACCCGCCTGCTCCCGCACCGTCCCCGCACCCACGCCAAGCCACTACCCAGGTAGACTGGACACCCCGTGCCGAAGGTCGGCCAGGGGAGTAGCGAGGTTTGACGTGCCTACCGGAAAAGTGAAGTGGTATGACTCCGACAAGGGGTTTGGCTTCATCGCGGGAGACGAGGGCGATGAGGTGTTTCTGCATGCCTCCGCGTTGCCTGACGGCGCTGGCATTCCCAAGCCCGGCACCAAGGTCGAATACTCCGTAGGCGACGGCCGACGCGGTCCCTCCGCTCTTGCCGTCACCATCCTTGAGCCCGTGCAGACCCTGTCGCAAACAATGCGTAAGCCCGCCGACGACATGACGGCGATTGTCGAAGACCTCATCAAGATGCTCGACGGTGTCTCCAACTCATTGCGCAAGGGCCGCTACCCCGAGCCCGCCAAGGGCAAGCAAGTGGCCGCCGTGTTGCGCGCAGTCGCCGAACAACTGGACGTCTAGCAGTGAGCACCGCACTCGATGCACCTGTGGAGGAGTTGGCTCGCTCCGCCGCAGTAGATGCCGCCGAGGACCGCGCCATGGTGGGTGCGCTCGAGTCCGTGGAAACTGACGCCGACGGCTTCACGCACGTGCGCTTCGCATGCGCTGTCGAGGGCTACCGCGGCTGGTACTGGACTGTCGTTCTGACGGAATCGGTCCAGGCGGAGACCGAGCGCGCGTTCTCGGTGTGCGAGTCCTACTTGCTTCCCGGGGACGATGCCCTGCTGGCCAAGCCGTGGGTGCCGTGGTCCGACCGGGTACGCCCAGGCGACCTCGACGCGGCCATGGTGTTGCCTTACATTGCCGAAGACCCCCGTCTGGTCCCCGGATACACCGCCGCTGTAGGCGACGACGTGGACGAGGTGGCGATCTTTGAGTTCGGATTGGGCCGCGAACGAGTGCTCGCTCCCGAGGGACGTGAAGCCGTAGCCGAGCGCTGGCACCGTGGTTCCCACGGACCCACCGCAGCATCGGCCGTGGCCTCGGTGGCCCCGTGTTCCACGTGTGCGTTCTTCATCCCGCTCACGGGGTCCATGCGCCTCGCTTTTGGTGCCTGCGCCAACGAGTGGTCACCTTCCGATGGCCGGGTAGTGAGCGTGGACCACGGTTGCGGTGCGCATTCACAGACCGATGCCGAGCGGCGCAGCAGTGAATGGCCCGCCCCGGATCCCATTGTGGACTCGGGTGCGGTGGATCCGCTGGACTTGAACGCACCGGACCCTGAGCCAGAAGCTGAGCCGGAAGAGGTGCGCGAGGCTGAACTGGAAGCGGTGCAAGAGGCTGAGCCGGAAGCGGTGCAAGAGGCTGAGCCGGAAGCTGAAGAAGAGCCCGTGGTGACACCTGAGGCAGGCGTAGAGCCTGAGGTTGCGCCTGAGCGAGAGGCCGAACCCCAGGAGTCTCCCGACGCAGACCCGGACCAGAGCCAAGACTCCGAGCCGTCCGAAGAGAACGAGCAAGTCAGCTAGTCCAGCTGAGATGCGTGGTTGATGTGAACGGCGACGCGTACGTCAGGCAACGAGCACTCAAGGGTTTTGAGGCGTCCGGTCAGGAATCCCTCTCACGTGCCCGCGTCGCGATAGTGGGCATGGGTGGACTGGGGTGCCCGGCCGCGCTCTACTTGACGGCCGCTGGCGTGGGAGAGCTCACGCTCATCGACAGCGATCACGTGTCCGTCACCAACCTCCATAGACAAGTGCTCTTTGGGCCCGCTGATGTAGGCCGCTCCAAAGTGGAGGCCGCGGCTGAGGCGCTGGCCCGTACCGCTCCCACCGTCACCATCACGCCGCTCCATCACCGCATCGGCACCGATGCCGCCGAGGTTCTCGCGGGCCACGACCTCATCCTTGATGGCACTGACACATGGGCCTCACGCTTTGCCATCGCCGATGCTGCAGTCACGTTGGGCATTCCCTTGGTGTGGGGCGCGGTGTCTGGATGGTTTGGCCAGGTCACCGTGTTCGGTGAGGGCACATCCTTGCGCGATGTGTTCCCTGAGGACTCCGTGGACGCTTTCGCGGCATGCGAAGGGGGGGTGCTCGGCGCGCTGTGCGGGCAAGTGGGCACGGCGATGGCGAGCCAGGCTTTGGTGCAGCTAGTAGGTGCCGGCACGGGCTTGCGAGGTCAATTGGCCATCCTCGATTCTCGCGACGGCGTGTGGCGCACGGTGCCCATTAGTGCACCAGCGCGTGAACAGACTGCCCATGCGTAGCGCCCAAGAGCATCTAGAGCAGGTGCTGGCGCTTGTTCAGCCGCTAGAGCCGCAGCCCGTACCGCTTCTGGATGCGTTGGGAGGGGTCGCCGCGGCGGATATCGTGGCCGAGCGTCAGCTGCCTCCCTTCGACAACTCGGCGATGGACGGGTACGCGGTTCTCGCCGCTGATGTAGCCGGCGCATCGGCGCAAGACCGCGTCACCCTGCCCGTGATCGGGGAATCGGCAGCCGGCCACCCCAGCCCGGTGCCGTTGGCCCCAGGCACCGCCGTTCGCATCATGACAGGGGCTCCAGTGCCGCCCGGCGCCGACGCCGTGGTCGCCCAAGAGCGGGTGGGCACAGGGTCAGAGGGAGTCACGCTGGATGCCCCCATTCAGCAGGGCACCAACATCCGCCGCGCGGGCGAAGATGCGCAACCAGGTGACCTGCTCATCCCCGCAGGGACTGTGTTGCGCCCTCGACACCTGGCCGCCGTGGCATCGGCCGGCATAGCTACCGTCCTGTCTCGACCCGCGCCCACGGTGGCCTTTGTGGTGACCGGCGATGAACTCGTGCCCCCTGGCGAGCCCTTGCCACCAGGCCGTATCCATGAGTCGAACGCCACCACTCTGGCGGCGTCGCTGACAGCGCTGGGCGCCAAGCCCATGGACATGGGTCTCATCAAGGACGATGCCGTGGCCGTGCGGCAAGCGGTGACGACGGCCGCCGAGCAAGGCGCGCACCTCATTGTTACCACCGGCGGCGCCAGCGTGGGCGATCATGATCCTGTCAAGGAAGCGCTCGCAGGCCTAGGCGTTGAGTTCCTCAACGTGGCCATCCAACCGGGCAAGCCGCAAGGACTCGGAGTCGTGGATGGAGTCCCGGTGATCTGCTTGCCAGGGAATCCCGTGGCAGTTGCCGTGTGCGTGGAACTCTTTGTAGCGCCCGCCGTGCGCGCACTGTGCGGCGTTCCCGAGCCCGGTTGGGAAGCCGTAGTAGCAGGTGAAGACTGGAGCTGCCCGCCGGGGAGGGAGCAAATCATGCCCGTGGTCTTTGCCGAGGGTCAGGTGCGGCGAGCGACATCGGGAGGATCAGGTTCGCACTTGGTAGCCCGGCTAGCCGCCGCCGACGGACTCGCACGCGTGCCCGCCCATGTGGACGCGGTACGCGCAGGGGATACGCTCACTTTCAGGAGGTTCACCGCATGAGCGAATTCACACATCTTGATGGAGCAGGGCACGTGCGCATGGTGGACGTGACGGCCAAAGAGCCCACATTCCGGCGCGCGGTGGC
>JAEYYZ010000089.1 GCA_023428185.1 Actinomycetes bacterium | reverse complement strand
GGGTTGCCGATCTGACCAAAGGGCACTTGAGCGGCCGACGCGGTAGACGGGTTCCCCGTGTAGGACGCACCATCCGCGGTGGTCACCGCGCGCACCCGGACCGTGTAAGAGCTGCCGTTGGCTAGCCCGGAAATGACGCCACTGCCGGGCAACGCGTTCCAGTTGCCGTTGCCGTTGAGTTCGTATTGGTACGTAATCCAGGCAGCGTCGGCGCCATTGGGGCTTCCGGGGGTAAAGGACACGGTGAGTGACCGGTCGCCGGGGACGGCACTTACGCCCGTGGGAGCACCCGGCGCTACAAACGCTCGTCTGGGGTCTGAAGCGGTACTGGGCGTCGACGTACCAGCCTTATTGGTAGCCGTCACCGTGAACGTGTACGCCGAGTTGGACGTTTCCAGCTCGAACGCAGTGGAGTTGGTGGTGCCGGAAACGTCGCGGCTCGCGATCTCCACGCCCGCCCTGAAGGCCCGCACGGTGAACGAGCTCACTGTGTCTCCGTTGCCGCTTGGCGTGATCCATTGGACGCCAATTTGCGCGCGGTCACCCACGGGGGTGAGGCGAGTGGTGGTGGGCTTGTCCACGCGATCTGGTGGGCCCGCAGGAATCTCACTCGCAGAGTAGTCACTCCACGTGGATGGCTCTGGCGCGTCGTTGAACGCTTGAATGCGTACTTGGTAGGCCACGCCGTTTTCCAAGCCGGTCCAGGTGTAAGACGTCCCGGTGAGGTTAGCCTTCTGGGCGCCACTCGGCGGAGCAGGAGAAATCTCGAGGGTGTACGACCGGATGGGTGAACCGGCGGTGGTAGCGGGCAACCACTCGATGTCAAGGGAAGCGTTGCCAAAAGTCAAGGTGGGCGGCAGAGGCTGATCTGGGCGGACATCGGGCCGCGCAACGTCAGAAGCGGGTGAGGGTTGTGACGGACCGATGCGGTTGATAGCCACCACGCTGAAGCGATACTCAGTGTCATTGGTGAGGCCGGTAATGGTGCAGATTGATGAAGGGCAATCGGTGCTGGTGCCTTGATCTGAGGTCACGCGGTAGCCGGTGATGGGCGCGCCGTTGCTAGGCGGCGCCGTCCATTCGAGAACCACAGTGCGGTCTTCAACTGTCTTGACTACAGGCTTGGGCGGGGCGTCTGGTTCCTTCACCACGGTCACCGTGATGCGCCCGTCCACCTTGCGATCAACATCGTCAGTAGCGTCTTGGATGGTGTAGCGCACCACGAGCGTGCCAAAGAAGTCGGCCGCGGGCGTGATGGTGACGGAACCGTCTTGGTGAGACGCCGTGCCGGTACCGCTTTCAACTACCGCACCCACAATGCGCAGAGGTGTTTCCGGGAACGGGTTGAGGTCGTTGTTGGCTGCCGGGACATCTATCGCCACCCCCGGCCGCGCGTCCACGATGAAATCATCGTTGGCCACAGGCAACGTGCGAGTGGAACCGGTGACGGCAACCACAACCATCCCTTCTACGGGATCTGACTTGCCGTCGGTTACGGTCACTGCTACTTGGAATTCGGAACCCTTGGCGACGGAGCTCGCTGCCGAAACGGCGAGTTCTCCATCCGTGATCACCGCACTGAGCCCTGCAGGTAATTGACTCACCACGTCCCATTCGAGGAGTGGACCGTCCTCAGGGTTGGGGTCGGATGACACGCGCCTCAAGTCCACCGTCACGGGTTCTTCGCCAGGAGTCACGGAGATGCTCGTGTTGCGGAAAGCCGGTGGTTCGTTGTCGGTGGGCAACACGTTGATGGGGATGGTCAGAGTCGCTGTACGTCCCAATGGATCGTCAAGAGTGAGTCCGTCGGTCACCTGCAGGGTGATGCCGTCTTTGCCCACGTAACCTTCGGCGGAGGTATACGTCAACGTGTGTGCGTCGAGCACCAGCGGGTCTCCGCTGGTGTGTGCAGCGGCCACGCGCTCAGCCTCCGTGACAATCGCGGGATTGCCATTGGACGTGCGGACGTAGTCCGCCAAGTTGATGGTCTTGGTCTCGCCAGAATCCACCTCAATGGGCGCTTCGCTCATGAGGCGTGGGGGCGTATCCCCCACCCCAGGTACCAGGATGAATGCGGAAGCGGCGAGCCCATCCGCATCAGTGATGGTGTACGTGATGACTTGGGCAGCTTCCTGTGCAACCACGGTCACGGTCGAGTCCGTATTGAGAGTCGCTTGCAGGGGGTCGATGCCTATGGTCAGTTGGCTTGCTACACCGTCTGGGTCCTCGTCATTGTCCAAAATGAGTACCACCGCGGTGCCGTCGTCACCGATGTCTGCCGCGAGCACTTTGTCATCGCGAGCGATCGGGGCCAACTGCGGAGTGTTGGGATCCACCTTGACCGAGAGCGTGCCGTGGCTTATCGCTCCATACACGTCGCTCACCGAGTACTGCACCGTGAATTCGCCTTCACCAGCGGCTTCCACCACTATGCGTTCGCCTAGCACGGATGCGGAGATTCCCTCAGGAACCACGAGTTCGCTCTCGAGGAAGATGAGGTCAGAATCCGGGTCTGAATCGTTGGCGAGCACCGGGTAACTCACGGCCCTGTTGGGCCGCACCGAGACATCGTCCCTCGTGGCGATCGGGGGGTGGTTGACGTGCTCGGCTGGTGCCACGCCCACGGTGATGGTGCCGGAGGCCTCTGCGCCCAAGCGGTCCCTCACTACGTAGCCGAACACATCGGTGCCACTCGCAGACGAGTACGCCTCGTAGATCAGCCAGTCCTGACCTAACTGCACCACGCGGCCAAGCGTGGGCGTGCCATCCGCACCCAGCAGCGTTACCGAGTCACCGTCGGGGTCGATTCCCTCGAGCGGAATTGGAATCCGTACCGAGTTCCCATTGAGCACACGCGCCGTCACGTCTTTGGGCCTCGGTGCCACGTTGGTGGCCTCGTCCACAGCCAAGACTCGCACGCTCAGCACCGCGGAATCCCGCTGCCCGTACTCGTCCACGATGTCGTAGGTCACCCATTCCTGCCCGGGTTCGGTGCCCGCCTTGATGCGCACTTGACCCTCCGAGGTGAACACCTCGGCGAACGCGGGATCTACGCCTGGCTCCACGAGCCCCGCGAGTTCGAACTCCGCGCCGCTGGGGTGATAGTCGTTGCCAAGGATCGCTACCGTAGCGATGTCGCCGGCACGGACCACCACCTCGTCGTCCAACGCCACCGGTGCCAATTGCTGGGCGGGTGGATCGATAGGCATCACCGTGATTTCTGCCTCGGCAGTCATCACTCCGTTAGACACGTGGTACGTCAGCACCACAGGCTCGGTGATGCCCGCCACGTTTGTCACGCGCACCAAGCGGTGCTCCAGTACCGCCACGTTGAGACCGGTTCCCCGGGGAACATCCACACCCTGGATGACCAGCACACCGCCGGTGGGGTCGGAATCATTGGCGAGGACATCGACAAGAGTGTCATCCCCCGGCGCTACCAAAGCCACGTCAGATACGGCGATGGGCGGCAGGCTGGTCTCTACTTGCGCCATGACGTCCACGCGCACCAAGTTGGCGGCCGTGGAGGGACCATCCGTGACCAAGTACTGCACGTAGTAGGTGCCCACTGCTGAGGACGAGAACGTGAACGTGCCTTGCAAGTAGTCGGGCACCACGGTGGCACCGCGCACTTCGGAAAGCTTGGCAAGCCTGAGCGCGAGCCCCGAGCGGGACAAATCGTTGCCCAGGGGACTGACAATGACAGGCACGTCCACAGATGTCACCACGTGGTCGGGGTTGGTTTGGGGTGCCTGTGTTCCAGTAGGCCACACGTCCAGACGCAACACGCCTTGGACATCGGTGCGGCCGTCGGAGATGACGACGCCGATTTCCCTGGTCCCTTGCACGTCTGGGTTCGCCGTGACCGTCACCACTCCGTCTGGCGAGAAGTCCACGGTGTCCACGCCGTTGTCCATGACGTCACGCAAGAACAAGGAGTCCCCGTCGCCATCAATCCAGTCGGGCACCACGTTGTATGAGCCCTTGGCTCCGGCTTCAAGCGCGAGCCTCGAACGTCGCGTGGATTCCGGAGGCACATTGGCTGTATCACCCGAAATGTTGACGGTCACCGTGGCATCGTCCACGCCGCCGCGTCCGTCGCTCACGCGGTACTCAAACTGTTGAGTGCCCGAGGCCGTGTCAGGCAACACGATTTGCAATGCAGCGCCGCCGCGAATTGACTGCACCTCGCCGGTCACGCCGGTGGCATCCACCACGATCGCCGTGAGCACATCTCCGTCAAGGTCGTAATCGTTGTCCACAATGGGTAGCACAGTGGTGCGACCGGGCCGGGCGCCAAACTCATCGTCTTCAGCTACGGGGGGCGTGTTGGGTTCGGTGCGGTCGGGAAGTGACTCGAGTTCCTCTTCTTCCTCAAACTCTTGGTCCTCTTGCTCTTGCTCGGGCGGGGGCAAGAGGTCGTCCCAGTTGCTCACTTGTTCCATGCCCTCGGTAGCTAGCCAGGCTGTCCCGTTGATGTAGTCGTTAAGCACTACAAGATCCCGGTTGACGCGGAACACGAACGCACCCGTAGGCAACGCCCCATCAATTTCTTGGGTGACGTCGTAGGAATCCTGCACGCAGTCCCGCACAAAGATCCCCACTCCAGCCCATGCGGAATATGTGCACCCGTTGAGGTACACGGGGGCAGCAGGCAGCCCCGCACCGGAGAGTTCCAGCGTGGTGGGTTCCGTGCCATCTAGCGGCACATACATCAGAGATTGCGGCGTTGCGACTGCGACCACGGTGTTGGATGCCGATGCTTGTTGCAGCACCGCTCCGTCTGGCAACTCGACGGCGCGACCCGAGGGCAAGTACAACGTGGAATGTTCCTGGTCCCACATGATGGCTTCATTGCCCACCGCCGTGACGGTGACGGAAGACGTCGAATCCTCGAGTCCGCGCGCGTCGCTGACGGACACCCCGCCATTGCCATCGATCGTGGCAGTCACGGCTTTGCCGGTGTGTGCCGAGACTGCGAAAACCGTCCCCGTGGTGGTGACTCCCACTGACGAGGCTTCACCCAGTTCCGTGTGGGGCACTACCAAGTCAGGGTCAAATCCCGCCAGCCGCGCAAAGGGCATCACCCAGAGGCGACCATCCTGCGGGTCCAGGACCGCCACCACGCCGCCGCCCATGGCCACTTTGGCGTCCAAGGGAAGCGCCACGTCCGTGGCCGATGCCATGGTGGCCGGGTCAACCACGGAAACCACATTGTTGGCCCAGTCGTGGACCAGCACGTCGCCTTCGTCCTGAAGCACATCAAACTGGCTGGTAGATGTGCGCACTGCGCCGTCTAGCACTTGGGAGGGGTGGTTGAGGTGTCCCACCATCAAGGTGGACTGATTGGTGAGCCACACCGCACCGTCATGAAGTTCCACGTCCGCCGAGGGAACACCCGGGTCCACAAAAGCGAGCACGCCCACGCCCAGCGCCGTCAACGACACAAGGGATGCCGAGGCGAGCGCGGCGGGACGTTGCCGCAAGCTACTCACGCCACGCATGAAGCGCCCTCCCTCGTTCCCGACAACGTGTTGTGCACCCCCGACAATAACCCGTGCGTGCGGGTGCGCCGAACGGGGAGAATTCCCCATCGTCACTGCCGCGTGGAAGCGCACACCGTAATCACCCTCTCGGATCATCCTCGTGGCCGATGCGCGCTCGGCCCGGGCCCATAGGCTGTTCCTGTGAACCTCAGGCTCCCCCGACTCGGCGATTCGCTCGTGGCGATCAGCATCTTCTTGCTGGCCGTGTTCGGCGCGCTCGCCGTTGGTGAGTTCTACACCGGAGAAGGAAAGACTCCCGATGCCTTGGGCGTAGTGCTTATCGGCCTCACCACGTTGCCCGTGGCGTGGCGCCACCGCGCTCCCGCTGCGGTGTTGTGGCTTACCGTCCTTGGGTGGACCTCGTATGTGGGTCTCGGGTACATCGATGCATCCAACATCTTTGGGCTCGTGATCGCCATGTACTCGGCCGCGTTGTACTTGCCACGACGCTCAGCCCTCATTCATGGCGGGGCGGTATTGGGGATCACCGCGTTGTGGACCACTGTGGGCGTCTTCACATACGACGTTTCCTTACTATCTCTCGCGCAACTGGTCATCGCGTTATCGGTCCCCTTTGCCATCGGGATCTCGGACAGCCGCCGGGCCGCGCGGCTCACTGAACTTGAGCTGGATCAGCAACGGCGCGCGCAAGCGCACCGGCTCGCCGCTACCGACGCGGTACGAGCTGAGCGTGCGCGCATCGCTCGCGAGCTTCATGATGTGGTGGCGCACGAGATTACGGTGATGACGCTCCAGGCGGAAGGCGCGCGGCGAAGAGTCGCTGCCTCAGATGCCGTCACTGCGGAGGCCCTCGCCACCATTGCCGAATCCGGTCGCAAGGGTCTCACGGAAATGCGGAGAGTCATCGGCGTGCTCCGCGCGTCCGAACAAGAGGCCCAAGACGAGGCAGATGAACTTCGAGGGCGCGAACGCGCGCGCATCGCCGATGCTGCACTCGCCCCTATGCCATCTCTCGCTGCGTTGCCCGACCTCGTGGCTCAGGTCGAGGACGCCGGACTGCCGGTGTCCCTCACCGTGGCGGGCCGAGCGCATGTGCCCGCAAGTGTGGAGGTCAGCGCGTATCGCATCATCCAGGAATCCCTCACCAACGCCATGAAATATGCAGGCGCTGGTGCCCAAGCGACGGTGACCGTATTGCGCCGGCCCGATGCCGTGTCGGTGACGGTAGAAGACGACGGCCGCGGCGCCATCATGGAAGTGGCCGAGGGTACTGGGGGACACGGCATCGTGGGAATGCAGGAACGCGTCAACGCCCTTGGCGGATCCCTTGAATGGGGGCCGCGGCGCGGCGGAGGGTTCAGAGTGCACGCGGTGCTCCCTGTAGTAGACGACCAGATTCGCTCAACGGGTTCAAGGGAGATTCCTGTGTCGAGCGCTCATCCTAAGGCGGGCCGATGATCCGGGTAGCTCTCGTCGACGACCAGGCGATGGTTCGAGTAGGCCTGAGGATGATTCTCGAGTCGGAGCCCGACATCGAGGTGTGCTGTGAAGCCGCGGACGGCGCCGATGCTGTGGAGTTGTTTGCGGCCCACCAGCCCGACGTGGTTCTCATGGACATCCGCATGCCCGGTGTTGACGGACTCACCGCCACGTCAGCCGTGACACGCGCCCACCCGGACGCGAGGGTCGTGATTCTCACCACCTTCGACGACGACGAATACTTGTACGGAGCGCTCAGGGCAGGAGCCTCTGGCTTCATGCTCAAGAGCGCCGACGGTGACACGCTGGTGAACGCAGTGCGTGTAGTGGCGAGCGGGGAAGCGTTGCTTGCTCCGGAGGTCACGCGCCGCGTCATTGAACAGTTTGTACGTAGCCCCGCCAGCCCCGAGGCCGGTATGCCATCACCCGCAACGCCCTCACCTGAAGCGATCGGTGACTTGTCTGACCGTGAACTCGAGGTCCTGCAACACATGGCGCGCGGTCTGTCCAACCAGGAGATCGCCAAAGAACTGTTCGTCTCGGCCACCACCGTTAAGACGCACGTCAGTCACATCCTCACAAAACTCGGGGTCCGAGACCGGGTGCAAGCCGTGGTTGAGGCATACGAGTCCGGGATTGTGTCTCCGCGCCCTTAACGCCCCAGGGTCATCCCTGAGAAGGACGTTGTACAACCGTCCTTGCGGCCGATGGCAGCGATTGGTGCCCAGCACCACACTGGAGGCACACCTCTTGGGTTTCTCACTTTCTATCCCTCAGAAGGGCACATCATGACAACGGAGACCGTCACCCAGGTCACCCCCATCGCCGCAAGCATGCGCGATGGCTTCAAGGACTACGGCCAAGGCGACGCAGCCGTGCGCGCACTTGGCGGCATCAACGTGGATATTGCGCGCGGTGAGTTCACCGCGATTATGGGCCCCTCCGGCTCAGGAAAGTCCACGCTGCTGCACACTCTTGCCGGCCTTGACCGGCTCACGGCTGGCATGTCCACCATCTCGGACATCGTCATCACGCAGCTCGCAGAAGCACAGATCACCGAAGTGCGTCGTGACTTCATCGGCTTTGTCTTCCAGTCCTTCAACCTCATCCCCTCGCTCAACGCACGCGAGAACATCACATTGCCGCTCGACATCGCAGGCCGTCCCGTTGACCCCGCATGGTTCGACGAGATCATCGGCATCCTGGGCCTGGGCGACCGTCTTACCCACTTGCCTGCAGAGCTCTCGGGTGGTCAGCAGCAGCGCGTGGCCGTGGCCCGTGCGCTCGTAGCTCGCCCGCAGATCATTTTTGCGGACGAACCCTCCGGCAACCTCGACTCGCGTTCAGGTGCAGAGCTCTTGGGCTTCATGCGCCGTGCCGTCAAGGAGTTTGGCCAGACCATCGTGATGGTCACGCACGATCCCACTGCCGCGTCGTACGCGGACCGGATCCTCTTCTTGGAAGACGGTCTGATCGTGGACGAAATGCGTGAGCCCACCGCTGACAAGGTGTTGGACCGCATGAAGAAGATGGGGCATTAAGGCCATGTTCCGACTTGCTCTCAAGCAGGTTCGCCACAACCCCAAGCGGCTCATCCTTACTGCCATTGCAGTGGCGCTGGGTGTCTCGCTGGTTGCGGCAAGCTTCACATTCACCAACGGTCTCTCCAGCGGCTTTACAAGCCTGTTCTCGGAAATCTACGGCGGTCAGGACGTCATCGTTGAGAGGGACCCCGACGCTCAAGAAGCGTCGGAGGACCCCTTCGCGGCACCAGAAGGGAAGTTCAGCGATGCCGATGTTGAAACCATCAGTGCGGTTGAAGGGGTAGCCACCGCCAGAGGAAGCCTTCAAGTGATGGGTGCCGTGTTACCAGCTGGTGGAGTAGACCCCAACGCTGGCTTCGCGGGTGGCGGCGCGCCCAGCCAACTGTTCAACTGGACCGGTATCCCGGAGTTCGACCTCTCCACGATTGTCGATGGACGTGGACCAGAGTCCAACGGTGAAATCGTTCTCGATATGGACTCACCTGCTCGCCTCGACTACGCGATTGGCGATGCGGTTCAAGTAGCCACCGAAGCCGGGATCGAAGAGTTCACATTGGTGGGCACCGTGCGGTTTGGGGAGTCCAACTCCCTGCAAGGCGCCACACTCGGGTTCTTCACCACCGAGGATGCCAAGCGACTGGCAGACGATTCCAACTACTCGACTGTCAGCATCGTCGTGGAAGAAGGCGCCTCAGCAGACGCCGTGGCGTCAGGCGTCCAAGAGGTCATCCCCCAAGGCACGCGTGCAATTACCGGCATCGACAAGGCAGCCGAACAAGCTGAGCAGCTCGATGAGCTCTTCCGCTACGTCAACATCTTTGCCGTGGTGTTTGCCCTCATCGCGCTCTTCGTAGGCGGCTACATCATTGTCAACACCTTCCGCATCATCGTCACGCAACGCACCCGCGAGATTGGGCTCTTGCGAGCCATAGGTGTTTCTGGCAAACAAGTGCGCACCATGATCCTGCTGGAAGCGGTGGTCGTGGCGATACTTGCCACCACCATCGGCATTGCCCTGGGATACCTCCTTGCCCTCGCTATGGCCGGACTGGTGAGCCTTGGTGCTGGCGACATCTTTGGCACGTTGGTAGTACCACCAATGGCCATCCTCTTGAGTTATGCACTGGGCATACTGGTCACTCTCGTGGCGGCCCTTATGCCAGCGATCCACGCATCCAACATCTCCCCCATGGAGGCGTTGCGTGAATCGGCCACGGGTGGAAAGAAGCCTCTCCGGATGCGCAACATCGTGGGTGCGGTATTGGCTCTGCTCGGCGTCGTTGCGGTGACCGTGGGCCTCTACGCAGGACTTGAACGCCCCTACATTTACGTGGGCGTGGGCGCAGTGTTGTTGGTACTCGGCGTCACATTGTTGGCCGCTCAAGTACTTGTGCCCATGGCGTTTGGGTTACGTGGACTGCTGTCCCGGTGGTTTGGCGTGGACGGCAGGCTGGCCGCCAACAACATTCGCAGGGAGCCGCGGCGCAGTGCAAACACCGCCGCAGCACTCATGATTGGCGTGATGCTGCTGGCACTGGTGGCAACGTTCACCGAATCGCTCAAGGCGGTCGCCACCGAGCAGTTCTCGCAAACCAAGGCTGAGTTCTTTGTGTTGTCCACTCAAGGGGCAATCCCCCCTGGAGCTATCGAGACCATCGAAGGTGTTGATGGCGTGGACTTTGTGACGAGCCTCGGTGTGGATTCAGCTCAGTATGAGGGCGAGGGTGTGTCGGTAGCCTCCGTGGAAGCGGAGACCGCACATCTCGCCTTTGAGTGGAACACGGACCGCGAGTTCAGCGAACTCAATGGCGGCGTCTTCATCGACCCTCACATCCAAGAGATGGGCGTAGAGATCGGTGACCAAGTCACCCTTGAGGGTCCTGAAGGAACGGTGACGCTCACCGTCACGGGCCTCTACTTGAATGAGCTCGATGCCAACTTCTGGGTCGAAGAGTCGGTGGGTGCAGAGCTCTTTGGTGAGTACACCATTCTGCAATCGCTCGTCATGCTTGATGAATCGGCGGACGCCGCTGAGGTAGGGAAGGACATCCAAGCTGCACTGGCAGAGACCTTCCCGTTCGTCCTGGTGCAAGCGCCCGGTGAACTGGAGCAATTCATCAACCAGTTCTTGGACTTGCTCTTGGGATTCATCTCGGCGTTGCTTTCCGCGGCTTTGGTGATCGCCATCCTTGGTGTGGCAAACACCTTGTTGCTCTCAGTCACCGAGCGCACCCGCGAGATTGGCTTGCTCCGGGCAGTGGGGCTCAAGAAGTCCTCGGTGTGGCGCATGATTACAGTGGAATCTATGGTCATGGCGGTCTTTGGCACCATCCTGGGAATGATCCTTGGCGTGAGCCTCGGGGCGGCTTTGGTGCTCGCGCTCGAGGACTTTGGATTCACCAAGGTCACCGTGCCATGGGTCTGGCTTGGTATCTACACCTTGTTGGCAGCGGTGGCTGGCGTGCTTGCTGCCATCTGGCCGGCATGGCGTGCGTCCAGGATGGACATCCTCAAGGCGATCGCAGCCGACGGATAAGCACTACTCATCCACCCGCAGTACTGGTGAAGGGGCTCGAGCCGCGAGGCTCGGGCCCCTTTGCCTTGAGCCGCAAGGTGCTGTCGGACCCTCGCTAGAGCGTGACTCCCACCAACACGGGTTCCGGTTCCAGCGCGACCCCAAAGCGCTCTCGCACTCCATCGCGCACGTGCCGAGCCAATTCCACCAACTCCGCGGCCGTGGCACCGCCACGATTTGTCACGGCGAGAGTGTGTTTGGTGGACAGGCTCGCGTGCGAACCATCCAGTCCGAATCCCCTGCCGAACCCGGCGCGCTCGATAAGCCAGGCAGCACTGGTCTTGACCACCCCCGGACTGGCGCCCGATGCCGGGAAACGTGGGGCATCGGCTGGTAACGAGGCATCGTCCACCAGGGGATTGGTGAAGAAGGATCCAGCGCTCCAGGTGTCCGGATCGTTGGCATCGAGAACCATGCCCTTGGCTGCGCGCAACGCAAGCACAGCCTCCCTCACTTGCGCCGTGCTGGCCGTTTCGCCAATAGCCACGCCCAAGGCATCCGCCAACTGCGCGTAGCGCACGGGTGCTGAGCGTGTGCCGAACCGCATCTGCAATGTCACATCAAGCACCACGTGGCGCGGCGTGGGCGCATGCCCTTGGGTCAAAGACCGCTTGAGTACGGAGTCGCGGTAACCAAATCCCAATTCCACTGCAAACAGGGTGCGCACTTTGCTTTGCTCTCGGTCCCACACCTTGACCGAGGCGAGTGTGTCAGCGAGTTCTGCTCCATACGCGCCGATGTTCTGGACCGGTGCGGCTCCAGCGCTTCCAGGAATCCCGGAGAGAGCTTCCACACCAACCCATCCCTCTGCCACGGCCTTTTCCACGGCCACGTCCCACGGCGTACCTGCCGCCAACGTGAGCGACACGCCCCCACAGAAACCGTCGTCTTGAGTGCTCATGGTGGCGCGCACGTCTCTCACTACACGGCCGTCAAAGCCCTCATCACTGACCAACAAGTTGGAGCCGCCACCTAGCACCAACAGGGGGATGTCTGCGGCGTCGGCGCTACGCACGGCGTCGATCAACTCCGCTTCCGTGGAGGCTTCCACGTACTCGCGGGCCGGCCCACCCACGCGCAACGTGGTGAGTTGCGCGAGGCGAGTCATGGCTTCAGCGTATCGCCGCTCGTCCTGGATTCGTCGATGGGTGCCTGCACGGGCTCTACGGCATCGGCCACGACAACGGCCGCCCGGTCAGCGTCCGCCGAAAGCGCCAACTGCGCCTTGCGAGCGATCGACTTGTGACTGCGCAGCAAAGGACCCTCGGCGCGCACCGCCCTTGCGATGAGGAACGAGAGCACAGCGGCCGCCACAATGACGGTAAGGGCCTCACGCAACGGGATCAGGTTGCCCAGTTGCCCAATGACTTGAGGCATGACCAGACCTGCGATGGTCGCGAACGAGGACACGGCTGCGACGCGGGCTGCGGCGCGCTTGGGATCGTCCGATGCCGCAGAGAACCCGATTGGTACGCCCAATCCTGCTCCTAGGCCCCACAGCACCATGCCCAGGCCCACCACCGCAAAGGTGGGTCCAAACGCAAACATCAGAACACCCACGATCACAAAGAGGGCAGAGATGCGCAGGGACATCACCCGGCCCCACTTGCCGATGATCTGCGCGCCAAACCCGCGGGTGCTCACCATGGCGATGAGGAACACCCAGTAGAAGATGTCACCCACAGCTTCGGAAGTGGAAAAGCCTTGAACGATGGCCAGGGAGGACCACGTGGCGGCGGCACCTTCGATAGTGGAGGCAGCAAACACGATGAGACCGATCATGATGATGCGACGCTCGCGGTACTCGTTGCGAGCGGTCTTAAACGGGCCGCCGATTCCTTGCGGGAGGTTCTCGAGTTGCGGCGAACCGTCAACCACAGCCGGAGCGATGAGCGCCAGGCGCAAGACCGTGAGGACAACAGCTACCGCAATGAAGTGAAGTGTTGGTGCCACGCCAAAGTGGGACACCACTGCACCCAGAGCAAGGCCCATGGCCATTCCCACGGAGAACGACGCATGGAAGTGAGGCATGATCGCCTTGCCAATCCAGCGTTCCACGTTGGCTGCCTCGGCGTTGATGGAGACGTTAGTGAAGGCAAACATGAAGGACACAAAGAATTGCCCCACCGCGAACCACGCTTGGCTGCCCGCGCCCACGGCGAGGGCCGCAATGGCGAATGCCGCCAAGTAACCGAATGACGACCACCACAACACCGAGCGGGTGCCCATGCGTGCCACCACGTAGCCGGTCACGAGCAGGCCCAAGAGCGCGCCCAGCGCGCCCGTGAGCATCAGGACCGCGAACCTTCCTGTGGAGACGTGCAGCAGTTCGGTGACGCTGGGGACTCGTGACAGGAAGGTGGACAGCAGTACGCCCATTAGCCAGAACAGTCCCAAGACACCCCATCGTGCGGACCGCAACCGCCCGGCATCGGGCGCGGCAGTATTTATGGGGCCCACGTTCGCGGACACTCAAGGACCTCACTTCATGGCCGCGTCGCAACGGCCGACGCTGGCTACTTGGCGTCGAAACGTTTCGACGCATTCCCACTATAACCCCGCTACGCTGAGACCAGTGCAAGTCCAAGGAGGAAATTGTGGCCGAATCGCGGCGCCCCACCATGGCCGACGTTGCCGCGCTCGCAGGTGTTTCCCTTTCCACCGTGTCACTCACCTATTCCGGCGCCGGACCCATTTCTCCCGACATGAAGGCGCGGGTAGAGAAGGCCGCCGCTGACCTCGGTTACGCCGGACCCTCTCCGCAAGGTCGTGCGTTGCGCTCTGGGCGTTCGGGCGTCGTGGGCCTGGTGGTCCACGAGAAGTTGGCCTTGTCCCTGCGCGACCCCATCGCCTTGAAACTGCTTGACGCTCTCATCGAGGACCTTGGCGAATTAGGGGTGGGTGTGCTCCTCATCCCTACCCCCACTGGCGAGCCCGGCGAGAAGACGCTGCTCGAAACGGCACCCATGGACGCGGCGGTAGTGATCCGCGTGCGCGATCACGATGACCCGTCACTACACATTCTGCGCCGGCGTGGGATTCCGTTCGCACTGGTGGAGGGACCCACGCCTCCCGGCGCGGCAGCCGTCAATCTCGCAGACCGCGAGGCCACCGCAGAACTCATCCGCCACTTGGTTTCGCTAGGTCACACGCGCATCGCAACCGTGACCTTGCCTTGGGCGGCGCTCACGGAAACTCGCATCATCGACGGACCACTGAGTGAGCCCGCGTGGACACCCACCCTGAACCGGCTGTCAGCATTTGAGCTCGCAGGGATTGAGCCGTGCGTAGTGGTGGAGGCACGAGCGTCGTTGCTTGAAGAGGGCCTAGCCGCAGGTCACCTCGCCCTCGCCCACGAGTCCCGGCCCACCGCCGTAGTGTGCCAATCAGACCTGCTTGCCGGTGGAGTCATTCTGGCCGCACGGGAACTGGACTTGGACGTGCCGCGCGACATCTCAGTGACCGGCTTTGATGGCCTGGACCTGGCGTGGCTGGCGCCCCTCGAAATCACCACGATGACTCAAGACGCC
>JAEYYZ010000204.1 GCA_023428185.1 Actinomycetes bacterium | reverse complement strand
ATGACCCTGCCTCCGAGGTGCTCGATGGGATATCGCTGGACGCCGCGATGGAACTTCTGGGTTCGCTCGGAGTCAATCAACGTGACGTCATCATGTTGAGGGTGGTGGGGGAGCTGTCGTTGGAAGAAACTGCGGCCGCTCTTGGGAAATCAGTGGGTTCAGTCAAGGCGCTTCAGCGCCGCGCTTTGGAAGGGTTGCGAGAAAAACTTGGCGACAAAACGTGACCTTCGCGGCATTTCTCGCGATAACGGAGATATGACCACTCATCAGCACGACGCTCAGGTAAGTGCCCCGCTCACTGCGGCCGAGGTTGAGGCCACGCTTGCGGGACGCGCCACCATGCCGGGAGTGACCGAGGCGCTGGACGCACTTCGCTTGGCCGCCTCGGCGGTACCGGACGCTGCTCGTGTTGACGCGGTGGCATCGCAATTGGCGCTTGCGGCCCGTGAGGCCGCACCTGAAGGTGCCATCAACGCTGAGGCCGGAATTTCTCGTCAAAGGGGTTCTGCCACGAAGACTCGCACTCGAATCGTCTCTGCCGTTGGCGCCGCCATTGCCATGGCGCTCGGCACGGCTGGAGTTGCTGCGGCATCGGAAGACGCCCTGCCCGGAGATCCGTTGTACGTGGTCAAGCGCACACTTGAGGACATCGGCGTCTACGAAGGCGGGCTCGACGAGCGCATCGAAGAGTCCCTGCAACTCGCCGAAGAAGGCGACGAGGAAGGTGCGCTCGATCACCTTGCTGACTCCCTTGAGGAAGAGGGCGAAGACGAGCCGGCGAAGGAGATTCGCCATGCAGCCGAGTCCGTGCTGAGTGGTGGCAGTGAGCAATCGCTGGAAGTGCGCACCGCTGTAGCCGCGATGTTGCAGTGGATGGCTGACACCGACGCCACGGGCCGCGACTTCGGCCAAGGCGTCGCTGAGCGCGCTCGTGCGATCAACGGTGCCACGGACGACGAGCCCGTGGTGGAAGAGCCCATTGAGGGTGACCCTGTAGAGGGTGAACCTGCGGAAGGCGGCACCCCCACGACCACGGACGGCAAGGGCAAGCCAGAGAACCCAGGCAAGCCGGAGAACCCAGGCAAGCCGGAGAACCCTGGAAAGCCGGCAAACCCCGGCAAGCCCGAGAACCCCGGCAAGCCCGCAAGCCCCGGCAAGCCCAACAAAGGCTAAGCGCCACGGTTGAGGCGATAGGGGAGCCCGCTAGGGCAGGTCGGATCGGATCAGCACGTCGCTGAGTTGGCGAGCGGCGGCTACCACGGCATCGGCATGTTGCTGGGCAGGGTGGGCAGTCAAGCGTTCAGCCGGCCCAGAGATGGATACCGCCGCAATGACAGTCCCGTTGGTGCCCCACACGGGCGCGGACACTGAACTTACGCCGGGCTCGCGCTCTGCGGAACTCTCCGCGTATCCCTGCTCGCGCACCACTGCGAGATCGGCGGCGGTGAAGCGGGCCCCGGCGAGTGCGCGGTGCACCTCCTCGGGCTCTGACCAGGCGAGCAATACCTTGGCCGCTGAGCCAGCGCTCATGGTCATGGTGGTGCCCACCGGAATCGAATCTCTCAAACCCACCGGGCGGTCCGCAGCAGCAATGCAGATGCGGTGTTCGCCGTGGGGTCGGTACAACTGTGCGGACTCGCCTGTGCGGTCGCGCAAAGCGATCAAGACGGGTTGGGCGGCGGCCACAAGCCGATCCTCGCCCACCGAGGCGGCGAGCTGCCGGAAGCGTCGTCCCAAAATGAAAGCGCCAGTGGCGTCGCGGCCCACCAAGTGGTGGTGCTCAAGAGCGATGAGCAGGCGGTGCGCAGTAGGTCGCGCCAAATGCGTAGAGTCCACAATTTGAGCCAGAGTGGCGGGCCCGTGTTCGAGGGCAGCGAGCAACATTGCAGTCTTGTCAATAACGCCGACGCCGCTATGATTGTCCATAGAGCGATACTAGCGTCTCACATAGTGAGATGTCGAGCATGGAGAACTTCGCGCCCGCGACAATCGTGACGCCGCGACTAGAGGGAAGTAGTGGAGACAAGCAATGGGAACAACACTGGCCGAGAAGCTGTGGGCGAGCCACTTAGTCCGCAAGGGCGAGGACGGCGCACCGGACCTCATATACATTGACCTTCACATGTGCCACGAGGTCACGAGCCCCCAGGCCTTTGAGGGATTGCGCTTGGCCGGGCGCCAGGTGCGCCGCCCCGATCTCACCATCGCCACTGAAGACCACAACACCCCCACGCTCAACATCGACCTCCCCATTGCAGACGAAACCTCGCGCGTGCAGATCCACACCCTGCGCAAGAACGCCGAGGAGTTCGGCATCCGGATCCACTCGCTCGGCGATGCGGACCAAGGCGTGGTCCACGTGGTGGGCCCCCAGCTGGGTCTCACCATGCCCGGTATGACCGTGGTCTGCGGCGACTCCCACACCTCCACGCACGGCGCCTTCGGAGCGCTGGCGTTCGGCATCGGAACGTCAGAGGTGGAGCACGTGCTCGCCACCCAAACACTGCCACTCCAGCAGTTCAAGACCATGGCCATCAACGTCAACGGCGCGTTGCCTGAGGGCACCACAGCCAAAGACATCATCCTGGCCGTGATCGCCAAGATCGGCACCGGTGGCGGCCAGGGCTATGTGCTCGAGTACCGCGGCGAGGCCATCCGTTCACTGTCCATGGAAGCGCGCATGACGGTGTGCAACATGTCCATCGAGGCAGGCGCCCGCGCCGGCCTCATCGCGCCCGACGAGACCACCTTTGAGTACGTCAAGGGCCGTCCCCACGCACCCGAGGGTGCTGACTGGGATGCGGCAGTGGAGTACTGGCGCACCTTGGTGACAGATGACGATGCCGTGTTCGACACCGAAGTCACGCTCGAGGCATCGGACCTGGAGCCGTTTGTCACGTGGGGAACCAACCCCGGTCAAGGCCTCCCGCTGAGTGCCTCGGTGCCCAGCCCGGACGACTTTGCCGAGGAATCCGACCGCGAGGCAGCGGCCAACGCGCTCGCGTACATGGGCCTAGTCCCCGGAACGCCGTTGCGGGACATCGTCATTGACACGGTCTTCCTCGGTTCCTGCACCAACGGCCGCATCGAAGACCTTCGCGCGGCCGCCGAGATCATCAAGGGCCGCACCAAGGCGGAAAACACCCGCATGCTGGTGGTGCCCGGTTCTGCGCGCGTGCGCCTGCAGGCCGAGGCGG
>JAEYYZ010000177.1 GCA_023428185.1 Actinomycetes bacterium | reverse complement strand
GGGATGTGGGCGCCGTCATCTGCGCAGCGGGCTCAGGCTTGGCTCCAGCGGACCGCAAACTGTATGCGTTGCGCGACGTGACCGGAACAGTGGAAGCCATCCCGCTCATAGCGTCGTCCATCATGTCCAAGAAGATCGCTGAAGGTACGGCCGCGCTGGTGCTTGATGTCAAAGTGGGCTCGGGCGCTTTCATGAAGGATCTTGACCGTGCTCGCGAACTCGCCGCCACGTTGGTGGACCTGGGACGGGACGCCGGAGTGAAGACATCGGCGCTCATCACGGACATGTCCACCCCGCTCGGCAGGGCCGTAGGCAATGGCCTGGAAGTCACGGAGTCCGTGGAGGTGCTGGCCGGGGGTGGGCCCGCGGACGTCGTGGAACTGACAGTGACTCTCGCTCGGGAGATGCTCGCCCAGGCTGGCGTCAAGGGAGTGGACCCGGCTGAGCTGCTAGCGAACGGCGAGGCCATGGATGTGTGGCGCCGGATGATCGCCGCTCAAGGTGGCGACCCTGACGCGACCATGCCCCAGGCCCCGGTGGTGGAGAACGTTTACGCCGCACAAGACGGAGTCATCACGCGGCTGGATGCGCTGGGAGTGGGGATCGCGGCGTGGAGGCTCGGAGCCGGGCGTGCGCGCAAGGAAGACCCAGTGCAGGTTTCGGCTGGCGTGTACCTCCATAAGACGCTCGGTGAGCGAGTCGCCAAGGGCGACGTCATCCTCACGCTTCACACTGAGGATGGCTCACGCGTGGAACGCGGCAAGTCAGCGCTCGAGGAGGCCTGGGACGGCGCCGGGGCGATCGAGATTTCACCTGACGGCCCTGCGCGCGGTCCGCTAGTGCTGGATCGGATAGGCACGGCCACGTAAGTGGGCTGGAATGTCACTGCCCCCATAGCGCGCGCTGGCACCGTACTGAGGGTGCGGCGGCCGTGGCTCCAAGCGCCCGCATTCAATGCGCGCACAGACGACGTCTTCACACGGGCAGCGGCCCGTGCGCTTGAGCGGGCAAGCGCCGCCGACCGCAAGGCGCTGGACGTGGCGTTCGAGGAGATGGGCGCCGATGCTCCGGTGTTGCGGCGCGCTGTGGCGACGGGCGCGCACGTGGCTGCGGTAGCGAGCTTTGCCGGTGCGTGGAGCACCTTGGACGAGAAGGAGCGAGCAACTGTCCGCCATCCAATAGGCAACCGCGGCGCGGGTCCGGTGTCGTTTGTGAACGTGCCCGCCAAGCAAGTGGACGGCACCACGTGTGGTCCTGCATCGCTGGGCATGATGCTCATGATGGGCGACCCGTTTGTGGCCCTATGGGTGCTCACGGGTAGGCACGTGGGTGGCTATGTCCCTCTTGAGCCGTTGGTGACTGAGGTACTTACCAAAGAAGTGCGGACTGTCAGCGAGCGGTGGCGCTCGTTGCAGAGAGAAATACACCGCGAAGCGACGCGCTGGGCGCTGGGCCCCTTTCCCTGGCCCCGCGCCCTGGGTACGCCACCGTGGCGCATCGACAATTCGATCAGGTTTGCCGGTGTCCGGTTTCAGGGACGCATGATCGACGATCGCAACCCGCTTGAGGTGAACGGGCTTATCGCGCACGCGAGCGCAGCCACAGCGGATGGTATTCCGGTTCCGCTCTACACGGGGGGCGATTCGGCTCAGGGGTTGCAAGCGGTCATACCGCGACACGTGGTGTTGGTGGTGGGGCGAGATGGAGACGATCTCTTGGTGTATGAGCCTGGAGCGGGGCGCGTCATTCCGATGCCCGTGGCCAGGTTGCACGCCTCGCAGGCGGGCCCACACCCCGCCCTCGGTCATTGGTCTCGGGTGACCTGGGCCGTGCTGCCCAAGCGGCGCGCGTGACTCGCGCCGATGGGTAGGGAAGCGTCGCGAGGCGGGACATCGGCGTTGAGCGACGCGCCTCTACCGCGACTAGCCTGGAGACATGACTCTCTCCCACAGCGATCTGGCAGCCATGCCCAAGGTGCTCTTGCACGACCACTTGGACGGCGGACTGCGGCCCGCGACATTGATCGAGCTTGCCGCCGAGATTGGGCACGAGCTTCCCTCTACGGATCCAGAGGTGCTACAGGAGCTCTTTGTGGCCAACGCCAACTCCGGGGACTTGGTGAGGTATCTCGAGGCCTTTGCACACACCACGGCCGTGATGCAGACGGCCCCGAACCTCACGCGAATCGCGCGTGAAGCCGTAGTGGACCTGGCCGCAGACGGCGTGATCTACGCGGAGTTGCGGTATGCACCTGAGCAACACCTTGCCGGCGGGCTCTCATTGCAAGAAGTGGTGGAGGCGGTGCAGCAAGGCATCGAGGAGGGCGTGACGGAGGCCGCTGAGGCGGGCCGCACCATCCGCGCTGCTGCGTTGTTGTGCGCCATGCGCCACCTTGACCGTGCCACCGAGATCGCGGAACTGACGGTAGCTAACCGGGGCGTCAACTGCGTGGGCTTTGACATCGCTGGGCCTGAATTGGGCTTCCCGCCGTCACGTCACCGCGAGGCCTTTGCGCTACTGCGTGAATCCCTCACGCCCGTCACCATTCACGCTGGTGAAGCCGACGGTGTTTCCTCCCTGAGTGAGGCACTCGGCCTTGGGTCTGCGCGCCGCTTGGGGCATGGAGTGCGGATTCATGAGGATATCGAAGGCTTTGGTTCTGACGAGCCGACCTTGGGCGTGGTGGCCCAGGACGCCCTAGACCGCCAGATCCCGCTCGAGTGCAGCCCCACCTCCAACGTGCACACCGCCGCGGCTCGCTCCATCGCTGAACACCCCATCTCCGGCCTGCGCGACCTTGGCTTTGCGGTGACCATCAACACCGACAACCGCTTGGTTTCAGGAGTGAGCATGACGGGCGAGTTTGAGGCGCTGGTACGCGAGGCCCGGTGGACCGCCGAGGATCTCTTTGAGGCAACACTCACCGCAGCATGGGGAGCGTTCCTTCCGTATGACGACCGGGCAGCATTAGCCGATGCTGTGGTTGAAGACTTTGGATTCGAAGGGTAAGGACATGGCAAGCATCTCCCGCGCGCAGCTCGCTCACATGGTGGACCACACGCTGCTCAAGCCGGAAGCCACCGCAGACGACATCGAGCACTTGCTAGCTGAAGCGGCCACGCTGGGCGTCTTCTCCGTATGTGTCTCACCCTCCATGCTTCCGCTCACTCCACCCGCCGGGGTGGCCGTGGCCACCGTCTGTGGGTTCCCTTCTGGCAAGCACAAGAGCGAAGTGAAGGCTGCCGAGGCGGCCCGAGCCATCGCCGACGGCGCCGACGAGGTGGACATGGTCATTGATGTAGGCGCCGCAGTGGCCGGCCGCTACAGCGAGGTTGAGGCAGACATTGCGGCCGTACGGGCCGCGGTGCCCCACGGCAAGATCCTCAAAGTCATCATCGAATCAGCGGCACTCAGTGATGAGGCCATCGTGGCAGTGTGCGAGGCCGCCGAGGCCGCTGGTGCAGACTTTGTGAAGACGTCCACCGGTTACCACGCCGCTGGCGGAGCCTCGGTGCACGCCGTGTCCCTCATGGCCAAAACGGTGGGCCCGCGACTGGGAGTCAAGGCATCGGGCGGTATCCGCACCGCGGCCGATGCCCTGGCTATGGTGGAAGCTGGCGCTACCCGCCTTGGCTTGTCCGGGACCAAGGCAGTGCTAGATGGCTTGGATGCTGAGGGCTCGAGCAGCACGCCCGCGGGCGGCGACTCCTACTAGTCAGTTGGCCAGGCCGAGCGCAATCTTGACGTCGGCTTCCAGTGCATCCATCGCAGTCACGGCCCCGTTGCGCGCCGCGCCGAGATTGTCTCCTTGGACGGGCGTGATGACCTCAAGGTAGGCCTTGACTTTCGGCTCCGTACCCGACGGGCGAATGATCACCCGGAAGCCAGCCTCAGTGGTGATCCGCACCCCTGTGGTGGGCGGCAAGCCATCGATGCCTTGGGCCATGTCTTCGGCGGCAATGACAGAGGAGCCGCCCAAGGACGTGGGTGGGCCGGCCAGGATTCCTTCCATGGTGGGCGCTATGAGGGACACATCCGTGAATCGTGCTGAAACCTGGCGAGTGAGGTACACGCCGTACGTTCGTGCAAGGTCATCAATAGCATCGGTCAGTGTGCGTCCTTGAGCCTTAAGGGAAGCCACCATGTCAGCGATGACGAGCGCCGCAGTGATGCCATCTTTGTCGGCCACCACACTGGGAGCCACGCAGTAGCCGAGCGCCTCCTCGTACCCGTAGAGCAAGCCGGGTTCCCGCGCAATCCACTTGAAGCCCGTAAGGGTGGACTTGTGGCTGAGACCGTGACGCTTGGCAATCGCGGCCAACTGCCTCGACGACACGATCGAGTTGGCAAGAACTCCGCCAGACCCCGCCGAGCGCTGTGCAAGGTGTTCCCCGAGCAGCGACCCCACGACATCGCCGTGCAGCATCTGCCATTGGCCGTTGATGAGGGTGGCGACTGCGCAGCGGTCAGCGTCGGGATCGTTCGCGATCACGAGGTCCGCGTGGAGGCGCTGCGCCAACTCCAGGGATAAGTCGATAGCACCGGGTTCTTCGGGGTTGGGGAAGTCCACGGTGGGGAAGTCCGGGTCAGGTAGCGCCTGTTCAAGAACGGCGTGGACATCGGTGAATCCCGCCGCCGCGAGCGCTTCCCGCAGCGTCTCGCCGCCTACTCCGTGCATCGGCGTAAAGACAATACGTAGCGCGGCGCGCGCCCCGGGGACCGTTTCACTGGGGGCAGGGATAGTCGTCGCGGCTGCCGCAATGTAGTCGGAGGCCACGTCGTTGCCCAGGGCCTGCCAGCCGCTCTCAGCTCGCGGCACCGATGCCACGCTCGCAACGCCGGCAATATGGGATGCGATGAGGGCGTCATAGGGAGGCACAATCTGCGCACCTTGACCTGCGTCCGTCACCACTCGTCCGCCGAGGTACACCTTGTAGCCGTTGTCCTGCGGAGGGTTGTGTGAAGCCGTGACCATGACTCCGGCATCGGCGCCGAGCGCACGCACGGCAAAGGCGAGCACCGGGGTGGGTAAGGCAGGGGGGAGGAGCAACGCCTCGTGACCGGCTGCGATCATGACTGCCGCCGTGTCCACCGCGAAGTCGTCAGAGCCATGGCGTGCGTCACGACCGATCACCACTCGCGCGCTGGGGGTATGGCCCGCGGCACTCAAGGTTTCGGTGAGGTAGGCGGCCAGCCCCGCTGCGGCGCGGATCACGACCGCACGGTTCATGCGGTTGGGGCCTGCACCAATCTGTCCGCGAAGGCCTGCGGTGCCAAACTCCAGAAACCCACTGAAGCGGCTTGCGAGGTCATCCCCGGCGCCGTTGACACCCGCCGTGTACGCCTGCACCACGCCACGGAGCTCAGTTTGCGTCTGCGGATCGGGGTCGTCGTCGATCCATGCTTGGGCCCGCAGAACGAGGGGGTCGGTCTCGGTCATGAGATGGCCTGGACGATGTCCGCCAAGAGCCGAGAAATGCGCGGCCCTGCTTCACGCCCCGCATCGAGCACCTCCTGGTGATTCAAGGTACCGCCGATGCCTGCTGCCAAGTTGGTCACCAACGACAGGCCCAGCACCTCGAGGCCTGCTTCGCGTGCGGCGATCGCCTCTAGCGCCGTGGACATCCCGATGAGATTGGCGCCCCACGTAGCTGCCATGCGTACTTCTGCCGGGGTTTCGTACTGCGGGCCGGGGAACTGGATGTAGACGCCCTCCGGCAAAGCGGGGTCAATCGATCGCGCGATATCGCGTAACCGAGCGGAGTAAACCTCAGAAAGATCCACAAAGGTGGCGCCTTCAAGCGGCGTTGCTGCCGTGTAGTTGATGTGGTCGGCAATGAGCACTACCGAGCCAGGGCCGTACTCCGGGCGCGTGGAGCCACACCCATTGGTGAGAACCAGTTGGGTGCAGCCTGTTGCGGCCGCAACTCGAACCGCATGCACCACCTTGCCCGCATCCCGCACTTGATAGAAGTGCGCTCGCGCGCCAAGCACCAGCACCGACTTACCGCGCTGAGTGCGAAGGGACCGAATAGTGGGTTCATGGCCCGGTATGGCGTGTCCATGAAAACCCGGGAGTTCGCTCGCGGGGATGCTGGCGACTTCCTCGCCAATGAGTTCAGTGGCCCCACCCCACCCTGAACCTGGAACCAGCGCGATGTCGTGAGTATCGATTCCTGTACGGTGCGCGATCTGTGCGGCGGCCTCGTGAGCCAATGCGGTTGCGGTCATGGTTTGAGCCTAATCGGCG
>JAEYYZ010000170.1 GCA_023428185.1 Actinomycetes bacterium | reverse complement strand
TCGCATGACGTGGATCTTGATGGTCTGATTGACTACATCGCCAACGAAGGCAAGGGGAATGCGGCATGAACGACGTTGTCCTCAAGGTGGTGAAGAACCGCCTGTTCTGGCCGGCCTTCGCCCTCCTCACTTTGATTGTGGTGAACTCGGTCGCGAGGCCGCGCTTTGCCAAGATCACGGTGCGTGACGGCCAGCTCTATGGCGCACTGATCGACATTCTCCGCAACAGCGCTCCGTTGATGCTGGTGGCTCTCGGTATGACCATCGTGATTGCGACCCGAGGCATCGACTTGTCGGTGGGCGCCATCATGGCCGTCTCCGGCGCCGTAGCGCTCACCATCATTGATGGTTCCGACGCCCCGGGCAGCATCGGCACGGTCATGATCGCCGTTGTTGTGGCAATCCTTGTGGCCCTGGTGCTCGGTGTGTGGAACGGCTTCTTAGTATCCGTCTTAGGGATACAACCGATCATTGCCACGCTGGTGTTGATGTTCGCTGGACGTGGTGTGGCCCTGCTCATCACTGGCGGATTCATCACCACCGTGACGAGTGCTCCCTACAAGTTCATTGCTACCGGGTACTTGGTGTTCTTGCCGGTAGCGTTCCTTATCGCAGTGCTAGCCATCACGGTGGTGGCGCTCGTGGAACGTCGCACGGCGTTGGGTGTACTCACGGAAGCTGTGGGTATTAACCCCGAGGCAAGCAGGCTCGCCGGTGTTCGCTCTCGCGGCATCATCTGGGGTGCGTACATCGCTTCCGGCGTGCTTGCCGGTATCGCCGGCATCATCGTGGCTTCAAACACCATGGCGGCCGATGCCAACGCGTCGGGCTTGTTCATTGAGCTTTACGCGATTCTCGCGGTGGTTCTAGGCGGCACGTCGCTGATGGGTGGCAAGTTCTCCATCGCCGGAACGGTGATTGGCGTATTCATCATCCAGACCCTTGAGTCCACCATCTTGTTCCTCGGAGTGCCCTCCGCACAAAGCCCGGTGTTCTTTGCCGTGGTGGTGGTGATTGTGGTGCTCATCCAGTCCAAGCGTGTCCACAAGTGGGCCCGTGATCTGTTCCAGCCGTTGCGCACACCCCGCAACGCTGACGACCGTGCCAAGGCTGAGGTGGCCTCATGACTAGCTCCGTAGATACTGCATCGTCTCCACAGGTGGGTGCGGCGTCGGCTGTTCGCAACTTTGTGAGCCGCCACGCCTCGCTCATGCCTACGTTTGCCGCGATGGCGATCCTGCTGTTGCTCTTCGCTGGCGCCGAGGCGTTCCTGCGTGGGGACTTCATTACACCGCGCGTGATCTCGGCACTGTTGCTGGACAACGCGTACCTGCTGATCCTTGCCGTGGGCATGACCTTTGTGATTGTCACCGGGGGCCTCGACTTGTCTGTGGGCTCCGTGATGGCGTTCACCGGCATTTTGCTGGCCAAACTGCTCAGCACGGGAATCCCAGCAGCGGTGGCGATTCCTGTGATCTTGGTGGGCGGCGCGCTCATTGGTCTGCTGATCGGTGTGTTGATTCAGTACTTTGACGTGCAACCGTTCATTGCTTCACTTGCCGGTCTGTTCCTGGCGCGTGGGCTTGCGTTTGTGGTGAGCCTCAACTCGGTTCTCGTGGAAGACAGCGCCGTGCTGTGGTTGCAGAAGACGCGCTTCCGCTTGGGTGACTGGTACTTCACACCCACGGGAATCATCGCCATCCTCGTGGTGCTGCTTGGTGCCTTCGTCATGCAGTTCACGCGCTTTGGCCGCACCGTATACGCCATCGGCGGCAACGAACAATCTGCTCGCCTCATGGGTCTCAATGTGGCCCGCACCAAGATCACCGTCTACGTGATCTCCGGTGTGTGCGCAGCGCTTGCAGGACTCGTTCTCACGGCCTACACGGGCGCTGGCTACCCACGCAACGGTATTGGTACAGAGCTCGACGCCATCGCCGCAGTAGTGATCGGCGGCACCCTGCTTACGGGTGGCCGAGGCTATGTGTTGGGCTCCATGATCGGTGTGTTCGTGTACGGCACCATCAAGACGATCATTTCGTTCATGGGTGCGGAGCAGTCGTGGATGCAGATCATCGTGGGCATCTTGCTGCTGGTGTTCATTGTGGTCCAGCGTGTGATTGTGGCGCGCTCCGAGCGTCGTACATAGCCACGACTGCCACATCGGTTGTAGCCGCGCCTCGTTCCACCCGCAATAATGGCCGGGTGGACGAGGCGCAACCGCTTCTAGAACTCACCGGAGCGACGGTGCGCTTTGGTGCTGAAGCCGCGCTCGACAATGTGAGCTTCAGAATGTTCCCCGGCGAGGTGCACTCTCTCATGGGCGAGAACGGTGCGGGCAAGTCCACTCTTATCAAAGCTATTACCGGGGCCCTGCCGCTGGACGAGGGTGTGCTGGTACTCGACGGCCGTGTAGTGCACTTCGCAAATCCCCACGAGGCGCAGAGCGCCGGTGTCAGCACCGTGTATCAAGAGATCGACTTGTTGCCCAATATTTCCGTCGCGGAGAACATCGCCTTGGGGCGAGAGCCGCGCAAGTGGGGCCTGATCGACGCCCGCACCATGAAGGCCGATGCCAAGGGGGTCCTGGCTGAACTAGGCCTCGACATTGACCCGGCTTCCATTTTGGGCACGCATTCGGTGGCGGTGCAGCAATTAGTGGCTATCGCCAGAGCCATTTCCACGGATGTCAAGGTGCTGGTGCTTGACGAGCCCACCTCGAGCCTTGACACCGATGAAGTGGCGGAGTTGTTCCGCATCATCAAGGAACTCAAGCAGCGCGGCGTCGCCATCCTGTTTGTGTCTCACTTTCTTGACCAGGTCTACGAAATCTGCGACAGGGTCACCGTATTGCGCGACGGCCGTTTAGTGGGGGAGTATCTCACCACCGAGTTGCTGCGCATCGACTTGGTGCAGAAGATGCTGGGCCGCGAGGCCGCCAAGTTCAAAACCCGCCAACGCCACTCAGTGGTGGAGGAATCGCCATCGTCCTTCTTGTCTGCGCGCAACGTGTCCGTCTCGCCCGGGATCAAAGAGGCGAGCGTGGAAATGGCGGAAGGCGAGGTACTGGGCGTTGCCGGGTTGTTGGGTTCTGGGCGCACGCAACTGGCGCGCGCCCTCACAGGAGTGGACAGGCTTGAGGCAGGCATCATCCGCATCGAGCAACGGGACGCGCACCTCAATACCCCGCGCAAGGCGCTGTCGCTGGGCGTGGTGTATTCCTCAGAGAACCGGCGCACCGAGGGCATTCTCAGTGACTTGAGTGTCCAAGAGAACATCACGCTCGGACTCCAGGCTCAACGCGGTGTGTTCAAACGCATGCGGAGGGCGCGCCAACGCGAGTTGGCTACCAGTTGGGTGGAGGCGCTTAGCATCAGGCCCCCCGACATCGACAAACCCGCGGGAACCCTCTCTGGCGGTAACCAGCAGAAGGTGCTCTTGGCCCGTTTGCTTGCCCTTGCCCCACGCGTGCTCGTGCTTGACGAACCCACTCGCGGTATTGACGTGGGCGCCAAAGTGGAGATCCAAAACTTAGTGGGGGAACTCGCGGACAACGGGCTCTCTGTCATGTTCATCTCCGCAGAACTCGAGGAAGTTCTGCGCGTGGGGGACAGGGTGGCGATTATGCGCGACGGTCGCATTATTGAGACCGTGCCGGCCGCCGAGATGACTGTCGATGCCGTGCTTGCTTTGGTTGCCCAGCCGGATGTGGCGGGGGACTGAGACGCGATATGGCTGAGGACAAGTCGGTACGCACGGCCAATATCTTTGACGTAGCGCGCCTTGCGGGCGTTTCGCACCAGACCGTCTCGCGCGTACTTAACGGCTTGCCCAATGTGCGCCCGGCTACCCGCGAACGCGTAGAGCAAGCGATTGCGCAGTTGCGCTACAGCCCTTCGCCCGCGGCCCGGGCGCTCGTCACGCGACGCACCCGGACCATCGGGCTGATTACCCCGAGCATCTCCGACTACGGCCCCTCGTCCATCGCGATGCACTTCAATGTGGCCGCGCGAGCCGCCCGGTACAGCGTGGACACGGTCAGTACCGCCGATGGTGATCCCGATGCCGTGCGCGCTGCAGTGGACACTTTGTTGCGGCAGCGAGTGGACGCCATTGTCATGGTGGTGGTGGACATTGCGGTGTTGGAGATGGTGCGCGGCTTTGACATTGCTATCCCCATGATTGCGTCTGCATCTACGCCGCGCCGCAACGCGCGCGTGGTGTCCCTGGACCAGTACCGGGGGGCGCGGTCGGCGGTGCGTCACTTGGCGGAACTGGGGCACACGCGCATCTTGCACTTGGCGGGGCCCTCGCGATCCCCCGACTCCCTGGAGCGCATTCGTGGTTGGCGGGATGAGCTCTCTACTAGGCGTCTTGATGCGGTGGATCCCATTCACGGAGACTGGTCCGCGAGGTCTGGCTACGACGTGGGAATCGAGTTGGACGTGGCGCCTGGCAGTGCCATCTTTGTGGGCAACGACCAGATGGCGATTGGCTTGCTTTCTGCGTTGCGCGAGCGGGACCTGCGCGTACCTGAAGACGTGAGCATCGTGGGCTTTGACGATGTCCCTGAGGCACCGTACTTGTTCCCGCCGCTCACTACGGTGCGCCAGGACTTCGCCTCGCTAGGCCAAATGATGATGCAGAAGTTGTTAGTGGCGTTGGAGGAAGGCGGAGTGACCACTGAGGACACTCCGCTTCCCACGCAGCTCATAGTGCGGCAGTCCACGCGGGCGTTGTAGGCGCTCGCGTCACGGATTCTGGGGCGCGGCCGCTTGGTTGATTGCTCGACGCAAGCGGTCTTGCTCCCGGGCGACATAGCCGTCTTTGTCGTAGTTGCGGATGAGGGCTTCCGCGAACTCCACAGGATCCTCGCCCACGATGTCGCGCACTGACGAGCCGCTGGCGGCACCTTGCTCAAACACGGTGATGAGGTCTTCCAGCAGGGCCATGGAGCTAGCACCATTGGCCGAGCCAAAGTGGAACAGGTAGCGCTGCAAACCGGCCACGGCATCGGCGTAGGGCTTGGGAAGTTTTTTGACGCGGGCCTTGTATGCGCGCCACTCTTTTTTGGGGCCGATGAATTTAGTGATGAGGCCCTTTTCGTCAGTGTTGGCCATGACTAGTGTCCTTTCGGTTGAAGGCGGGAGAGGCGCTCGGCGAGGAAGCCCCAGGTTTTCCAGAACTCATCGAGGTACTCTCGGCCGGCGGCATTGAGCGTGTACACCTTGCGCGGCGGGCCCTTCTCTGAGGGGTGCTTTTCGATGTCCACGAAGCCGCGTTGCTCGATACGCACGAGCACGGCGTAGATGGTGCCTTCGGCGAGGTCGGTGAATCCTTGCTCGCGTAGGCGAGCGGTGATCTCGTAGCCGTACGCGGGTTGTACGGCGAGGATTGCCAGGACGATGCCTTCCAGCGTGCCCTTGAGCATTTCCGTGATCTGTTTGCCCACTTGGGGCCTCCTTGCGGTACTTAGTACTATTGACTACTGGTAGATAGTATCACTAAGTACCGGGAGCGCAAGGGGTGTTTTTGAGGGAGTTCCCGGCGGGTGTTGGCGGCGGTCAGTGCCCCATAGGAAGCATGGATCTCGCCAACGCGGCGGTCAGTGCCCCGTAGGGCGTCAGTCCGCAGGAAGGGCCTGGGGCGGCAACCAAGGACGCGGCGAGTGCCCCCGGCAGGATTCGAACCTGCAACCTACGGATTAGAAGGCCGTTGCTCTATCCGTTGAGCTACGGGGGCTA
>JAEYYZ010000121.1 GCA_023428185.1 Actinomycetes bacterium | reverse complement strand
CCCACTACGGACCCGCGCTCCACGTTCTGCCCGGCGCTCACGTTGAATGACTGCAAGTGGTTGTAACTCGTCATGAGCACTTTGCCGCCCACAATGCCGTGGGACATCATCACTTGGTTGCCAAATCCGCTGCGGTACTTGGTCCATTCGACCTTGCCACCAGCGGCCGCGAGGATGGGCGTGCCGCAATAGGCGCGGAAGTCAGTGCCCGCGTGGAGGCGGTTCACCCCGTAGATGGGGTGGATTCGCCACCCATACGATGACGTGACGTACGGAATCTTAGTGGGCCAACTCAAGTAGCCCTTGCCGAGGCTGCCGCCACCGTTTGCCTCTTCCGCCTTCTTCTTGGCTACCAGCACCGCGATTTCGTCGAGAAGCGCCTTCTGTTGGGCTTCCAGTTCGGCCTGTTGGGCCAGGAACGCCTCGCGTTGCGACTCGAGGTAGGCCTTGAGTTCCTCTGCCTCGGCGAGCAGGCGCTCAACTTCCGCCTTCTTCTCCTCGGCGAGTTTGCGGGCAGTCTCGGTCTCAATGACCAACGCGTCCGCGATGCGCTTGAGCTCCACGATGTATTCGCGCACCGCGTCTTGGCGTGCTTTGCGGTTGCGGTTGACGGCCTGGAGTTCTTCCATTTCGGCCAGCGCATTCGATTGCACACGAGAGGTGGTGAGCCGGAAGGCAAAGTCGTCTACGAATTCGTCCGATGTGGTGGCGCCAAAGATGATGGCGAGCGAATTGTCTTGGCTGGCGCCTTGGTACTCGGTGCGCGCGATTTGGGCGAGCGTGTCACGCAGTTCCTCTGCCCGCTTGGCGTCGCGCTCCATTTGGGCAGTCAGTTCACGGTCTTCTGCCTCTGCCGCCGCGAGCTTGTTGGCCACGATTTGTTGCTGCAGCACGGCAGCGTCGTACCGTTCTTGAGCGAGGCGCAACTCTTCTTGAACCACGGGCAAGCGGGCGTTGAGTTCAGTGAGTTGGCGGTTGGCTTCGATGATGCGGGCGTCAGTGTTCTCTAGCGCGTGTTCAAGTTCTTGCAGACGACGATCTTGGGCAGCCTTTTCAGCGTTGGCTTGAGCGATGTCGTCGTCATATTGGGAGTAGACCGGCGCGGGGGTGTAGGCCTGCGCCACCGAAGCCGCAAACAAGGCAGCGAGCACAGCGGCCATCGCGGCGAACGCAAAGCGCGCGTGCCGGGATCGGACCTTGACGCTGCTCATGCTCGCGTGTACCTCCCTAGCGTGGCTACTGACGCCACCACCGCAAGTCCCACCGCGATTGCAATGAGCCACGGGGCTACCAGCCACACGTCTTCTGTACCGATGTAATCGACAAAACTGACCGAGCCTTTGAGCCAATCTTCCACCATGTAGTTGACGGAAAACCAGAGCCCGCCCACTGCAAGGACTGCTCCCAGGGTGGCCGCTACCGCGCCTTCAAGCAAGAACGGCATCTGGATGAGGCTACGGGAGGCCCCCACCATGCGCATGATGGTGGTCTCTCGGCGCCTGCTCAAAGCGGAGAGTCGGATGGTGGTGGTGATCAGCAGCACCGCCGTCAGGAGCATCACTCCCGCGAGTGCTGCGGCAATAATCGTGGCCGCATTGAGCACACTGAACAGGCCAGTGAAAATCTCTCGCTGGTCTTGGACCAAGTCCACGCCTTCCAAGCCAACGACGGCATCGGCCACTACTGCGAACTGCTCCGGATCCTTGAGTTTCACGCGAAAGCTCGCCGACATTTGGTCAGCGGTGAGCAAGGCAAAGTCGTTGTTGGTGTCACGAGCCTTGAGGTTCTCAAACGCCTGCTCACGGGATTCGTACTCCACGGTTTGCACCAAGTGGGAGACGGAGCCGTTTTCGAGCACGTCGCGAATCGCTTGCTCTTGAGCGGGCGTGGCGCCACCCGCTGCGCATTGGATGCTGCGGGCGTTGTCTGGGCACAAGAAGATGGAGACTTCTACCTTGCCGAACCAATCGTTCTTGAGGTTGGTGACTTGCATTTGCAGCAGCGCCGCCGCGCCCACAAAAGTGAGCGACACAAAGGTCACCAGCACCACCGAGAGTGCCATGGTGGAGTTGCGGCGCAGGCCGTTCCACACCTCGCCCGCTATGTACCGGAGCCTCATGTGCGCTCCAATCCGTACACGCCGCGGTCTTGGTCACGTACCAAGTGGCCGCCTTTGAGTTCGATGACGCGTTTGCGCATTTGGTCAACGATCTCGTCGTCGTGGGTAGCCATGAGCACCGTGGTGCCAGTGCGGTTGATGCGATCGAGGAGCCGCATAATGCCGATGCTTGTGCCGGGGTCAAGGTTTCCAGTGGGCTCGTCACACAACAAGATGGGCGGGTGGTTGACGAACGCACGTGCAATGGCTACGCGCTGTTGCTCGCCGCCTGAAAGTTCGTGGGGAAGACGCTTTTCTTTACCAGCGAGGCCCACCAGTTCGATCATTTCCGGGACCGTGGCGTCGATGTCGTGCTTGTTCTTTCCAATAACTTGAAGTGCGAAGGCCACGTTTTGGAACACGGTCTTGTTGGGTAGCAGGCGGAAGTCCTGGAACACCGCGCCAATCTCTCGCCGCAAGTGAGGCACGCGCCAACTGGAAAGCCGGTTGAGGTGGCGGCCAGCTACGTACACGTCGCCGCTTGTGGGTCGCTCTTCACGCAAGATCAACTTGAGGAACGTGGACTTGCCGGATCCTGACGAGCCCACGAGGAACACAAAGTCGCCGCGCTCGATTTCGACGTCGACGTTATCGAGCGCGGGGCGCGCACCTCGCGTGTAGACCTTGCTGACGTTGCTGAGTCGAATCATGCCTTTGGGGCGCGCGGGGACGGACGCACGCTTCTAAGGCATCGTAAATAGCCTCAGGGCCCTGCTGGGGGAGGTGGGGCGGCGCGCCTTTGTGAGATGCAACACGCCGCTCACAAGCCACAGGGGGCGCGTTAAGCGCTTTGCCTGCGCCAACGCAACCCTGCGTCAATGAAGTCATCGATTTGGCCGTCGAAAACTCGGTCCGGGTTTGTGGATTCGTGCCCCGTGCGGAGATCTTTCACCAGTTGTTGGCCGTACAAGAAGTAGGACCTCATTTGATCACCCCAACTGGCCTTGATGTCGCCCGCGAGTTCCTTCTTTTGCGCGGCCTCTTGCTCTTTGCGCAGCAACAGCAAACGAGACTGGAGCACGCGCATGGCTGCCGCGCGGTTTTGGATTTGGCTCTTCTCGTCTTGCATGGAGACCACAAGGCCCGTGGGCAAGTGCGTGAGGCGTACTGCGGAGTCGGTGGTGTTGACGGATTGACCGCCAGGTCCCGAGGACCGGAACACGTCCACCTTGATGTCCGCCTCCGGGATGTCCACGTGGTCCGAACTCTCAATGAGCGGGATCACTTCCACTGCGGCAAAACTCGTTTGGCGCTTGTCTGCCGCACCAAACGGGCTGATGCGCGCAAGACGGTGGGTGCCGGCCTCCACGGACAGCGTGCCGTACGCGTACGGTGCGTTCACCTCAAAGGTCGCGGACTTGATCCCGGCACCCTCGGCATACGAGGTGTCGAGCACTTTGGCCGGGTAGCCGTGGCGTTCTGCCCATCTCAAATACATGCGCAACAACATCTCGGCAAAGTCCGTAGCGTCGTCCCCGCCCGCGCCGGAACGGATGGTGACCACGGCGTCGCGCTTGTCCCACTCCCCTGCCATCAGGGTGCGGATCTCTAGAGCGGAGAGCTCATCCCGCAGCGCGGAAAGTTCAGCGTCTGCCTCGGCGAGCGTGGCGGCATCGTCGCTTTCCACCGCCATCTCCACGAGTACTTCAAGATCGTCAATACGCGACTTCAAACCCACCAAACGGTCGAGTTCCGAGTTCGCCGCGGAAAGTGCCGACGTGATCTGCTGGGCTTGCTCCGGGTCATCCCAGAGGTCAGGGGCACCCGCTTGTTCGCTGAGTTCCGCAATGCGGGCTTTGAGCGCCGGAGTGTCACTCACGGCTTCGATCTGCGCGAACGTGGCGCGAATGGCCTCGATCTCTACGGGAAAGTCAGTAGCCACGGGTAGCAAGTCTACGTGGGCACGATGCCTCGCCTGGCTCCACCAGCAGTTGCGGCAAAGCAAAACTCCCCAAAGCCCCCGATGGGGGTGCCGCTGTCCCGGCGGCACCCCCAGGGGCTCTTGGGGAGAGAGTTGTTAAGCCTTGGACTTCTTTGCCTTGAGTGCTGCGTCCTTGGCGGGTAGTTCCTTGCGCTGCCCGTCACGCACTGCCTCGAAGGTGGTGCCGTAGTAAGCGGCCTCCATCATGATCTTCATGTCTTCGAGCATGGGCATGCGCGGGTTGGCAGGTGCGCATTGGTCTTCGTACGCGTTCATGGCGAGCGTGTCGAGGCTGCTCATGAACTCGGCTTCATCCACACCGACTTCCTGGAACGAACCCTCGATGCCTACCTTGGCGCGCAGGTCTTCGACGGCCTTGGCGTACGCCTCCACCGCTTCTGCAGGAGTGGAGCACGGCAGGCCCAGAACTTTGGCGATGTCCTGGAACCGCTCCGGTGCCACGTAGCTTTCGTACTTGGGCCACGAGGTGGGCTTGGTAGGAATCTGGCCGTTGTAGCGGATGACGTGCGGCAAGTAGATGGCGTTGGTGCGTCCGTGAGCGACGTGGAAGGTAGAACCAGTCACGTGGCTCATGGCGTGTACCAAGCCAAGGAACGCGTTACCGAATGCCATACCGGCGATGGTCGCCGCGTTGTGCATCTTCTCGCGCGCCTTGACGGCCTTGCCGCCTTCGTTCACCGATTCCGCGATGTTCTCGAACACCATGCGAATGGCTTGCAAGCACAGGCCGTCGGTGAAGTCGTTGGCATAGACCGAGACGTACGCCTCGGTGGCGTGGGTGAGTGCATCCATGCCCGAGTCCGCTGCCACACGAGCCGGCAGGTTGGCGGTGAGCACCGGGTCCACAATCGCCACGGTGGGGGTCAGCGCGTAGTCAGCGAGCGGGTACTTGCGTCCCGTCTCCGTGTCTGTGATCACCGCGAACGGCGTCACTTCCGCACCGGTACCTGACGTGGTGGGGATGCAGACCAACTTGGCGAGGTCACCCAACTTGGGGAAGGTGAAGGCGCGTTTGCGCACATCGAAGAACTTCTCCTTGAGGTCACTGAAGTTGGTCTCAGGGTGCTCGTAGAGCAACCACATGACCTTGGCTGCATCCATTGGCGAACCGCCACCCAACGCGATGATCGTGTCGGGCTTGAATGCCCGCATCGACTCCGCGCCCTTCTTCACTGTGGAGATGCTCGGCTCCGGCTCCACGTTGTCGAGGATCTGCAGCGACACGTTGTTGCTGCGCCGGTGCAGGACGTCCAGGACCTTGTCGACCATGCCCAGGCGGGTCATCGTCTCGTCGGTCACCACGGTGACGCGCTCAACATCGGGCATGTCCACCAAGTACTGGATGGCGTTGGGCTCAAAGTACGTCTTCGCTGGGACCTTGAACCACTGCATGTTGTTGTTCCTCCGGCCGATGCGCTTGACGTTGATGAGGTTGACTGCGGTGACGTTGTTGCTCACCGAGTTGTGTCCATATGAGCCGCAGCCCAGGGTCAGCGAGGGCAGGAAGGCGTTGTAGATGTCGCCGATGCCTCCGTGGCTTGACGGGGAGTTGCAGATCACACGGATGGCCTTGACGCGCTTGCCAAACTCGTGGATCACGTCTTCGTCAGTGGCGTGGATGGCTGCGGAGTGGCCCAAACCGTGGAACTCCACCATCTGTTCGGCGTAGGTCATGCCTTGCTCGGTGGACTCGGACTTGAGCACGGCGAGCACTGGGGCAAGCTTCTCGCGGGTCAGGGGCTCGTTCTCGCCAACGCTGCCTACCTCGGCAATGATGATCGAGGTGACGTCGGGGACGGTGAAACCAGCCTGCTTAGCGATCCAATGCGGGCTCTTACCCACTACATCGGGGTTGAGCTTGGCGCCGGCGCAGTTCACGCCGTTGGCTGCCACACCAAAGATGAACTCTTCCAGCTTCGCCTTCTCGGCAGACGTCACGCGGTAGGCGTGCAGCTTGTCGAACTCGGCGAGCGCCTCGTCGTAAATGGCGGCGTCGATGATGGCCGCCTGCTCGGAAGCACACACCATGCCGTTGTCAAAGGCCTTGGACACCACGATGTCGTTGACGGCCCGCTTGAGGTTTGCCGAGGTGTGGATGTAGGCGGGAACGTTACCCGCACCCACTCCCAGCGCTGGCTTGCCACACGAGTACGCGGCCTTAACCATCGCGTTTCCACCGGTGGCGAGGATGAGTGCCACACCAGGGTGGTTCATCAGCAGGTTGGTGGCCTCGAGCGACGGGGTCTCCACCCACTGCACGCAGTGTTCCGGAGCTCCAGCCTCGATGGCCGCGTCACGAACCACCTTGGCTGCCGCCACGGACGATGCCTGCGCTGCAGGGTGGAAGGCAAAGATGATGGGATTGCGCGTCTTGATGGCAATGAGGGACTTGAAGATCGCGGTGGAGGTGGGGTTGGTCACGGGAGTGACACCACACACCACGCCAACGGGCTCCGCAATCTCGGTGATGCCCAAGATGGGGTCTTCGTGAATGATGCCCACGGTCTTCATGGGGGCCATGGAGTGCGTGACGTGTTCGCACGCAAAGATGTTTTTGACGGCCTTGTCTTCAAAGACACCGCGGCCGGTTTCTGTGACGGCCAGTTGCGCGAGTGCGCCGTGCTGGTTCAGGGCGGCCACCGAGGCCTTCTTGACCAGCAGGTTGACGTCATCCTGAGTGAACGCGCTGTAGGCATCCAAGGCCTTCTGCGCGTTGGCTACGAGTGCATCGATCGCCTCCGCAATGGTGGGCGTCGAGGCGGGTGCGTCAGCACTGACCTTGCCCTGTGCGGTGTCCGGCGTCGTGGTGCTCATGATCTCTCTCCCTAGTGAATCGGTGCCCTTGACGTGGGCTCCGTTGCACTTTCACCGTATGCCCGGTGCCTGGCCAATTACTCGGTCCTAGGTCCCAGGACTTTCGGCCCGCCTAGAGCCGGGACCGGGACCTTGCCGGCCGCAGGAGAACCCCCATGCACGCCGATGCGCGGTGCAGTCAGGAGGCCGACTGCACCGCGCATCGGGTAAGGACTATCCGGTGAAGAGCGCCGTTGCCTTGATGACGGTTTGGCTCACACCGTAGGCAAGACCTGCGCCCACGATGACCCACAGGATGTACGCGAGGATGGGCTTCTTGGTCATGTCAGGATTCCTTTCCAACGGTGGCGAGCTCGGCCTCGGCAATCTCGGCGGGTTCCGCGTCGGGGCTTGCCTCGTGGTACTTGGCGTGAATGGGCCTCACCAAGAGGTTGGCGATAAACCCGATGATGAGGATTCCCACCATCACGAGCAGCGACGGGCGGTACATGTCCGCGCCTTCGTAGCCTTGGCCTTCCAGGTAGTCGAGTAGCCCGTTCACAAT
>JAEYYZ010000103.1 GCA_023428185.1 Actinomycetes bacterium | reverse complement strand
GCGGGCATCGGCGATGTCCCCACTCTTGAAGTGCTCGCCGCGATTGACATCATTCGCACCGAACTTCCTGAACTCAAAGTGCGGATGGTCAACGTGGTGGACCTCATGCGCCTGCAACCCGAGAAGGAACACCCACACGGGCTCTCAGACCGCGAGTTCGACCAACTGTTCACCACGGACAAGCCCATCATCATGAACTACCACGGCTACCCGTGGCTCATCCACCGCCTCACCTACCGCCGCAACGGCCACGACAACCTGCACGTGCGCGGCTTCAAAGAGGAAGGCACCACCACCACTCCGTTCGACATGGCGATGCTCAACGACATCGACAGGTACCACTTGGTCATGGACGTCATTGATCGGGTGCCGCATCTTGGGACGCGCGCCGCGTCGCTGCGTCAGAAGCTGCACGACAAGCGACTGGCCGCCGCGCGCTATGCGCGCGAACACGGGGCCGACATTCCCGAGGTCAACGACTGGGTGTGGCCCGACGCTAAGGGCGCCACGTCCAAGACCAAGGTGAAGGCCACCGCCGCCACAGGTGGGGACAACGAGTGATGGCGTGCGCATAGTGCCGAGCCTCCGCGCACGCCTCATCGCGGTGGTAGCGGGCGTCCTCGCTGCGGTGGGCTTACTCGTCGCCCTCAATTGGTCTCAGCTCACCACTAAGCCTGCGGTCTCTGAGCCCGTGGGCATCTTTGTCGCCTCAGGAATTACCCACGGCCGAGTCCTCACACTGTTTGCCGATTCGTGCAGGACTCACGCAAAGGTGTCGGTAGAAGAAACTAACGAGGCGGTGCGGGTGCTGCTGACGGCAGAAAGGTTGCCCGAAGAGGAGTGCCTTCCGGGCTGGACCGAAGTGCCCATAACCCTCCACGACAAACTCCGCGACCGATTAGTGATCGACGCGAGCCGGGATGCTGTGATCGAAGTGGTGCACCCGGACCAGGCACCCTGGGAGGGCTAGCAGCCTAGAGCGTCTTGAGGTACTCACGCAGCAGCGCAATTCCCGCCATGGCGGCCTGGTCTGCAACCTGACGGGCTTGCTGCCTGAGTTCGCGCGGGTCGATCTCCCAGTTGACCAGGTCACCTGCGTGACCGATGAGCCACTGCTCGATCGCTTCGGGATCCGCCTCCGGGTGGAACTGGAGTCCCAGGGAGCGACCGTAGACGAAAGCCTGGTTGACGTTGGCCTGTGTGGAGGCGAGCAGCACGGCGCCATCGGGGAGGGAGAACGTGTCCTGGTGCCAGTGCAAAACCGGCGCGGCTTCGAGGTGACGTAGAGCGGTGCTCGCTGCGGCATCGGCGAGAGTTACGGGCGACCAGCCGATCTCCCGGTTGCCTCGCGACAAGGTGGCTCCCAACGCGAGCGCCATCAGTTGGGCACCCAGACACACGCCCAACGTGGGCAAGTCGGCTTCAAGGCGAGTGGCCAGCAACTCGCGCACCTCTCCCACCACGGGGTAGTGCTCTACGTCGTCGGCGTCGATAGGTGCGCCTAGGCAGATAGCCAACTCGGCATCGGCGAAAAGCGTGAGGTCGTCCACCCCTGCATCCAAGTAGCGCACCTGGTACCCCTGGGCGCGGAGTTCTGGCTCCCACACCCCAAGGTCCTCAAACGCAACAAACCTGATGACGTCACACCGCATGCCCTGATCCTAAGGCGGCCACGAGCGGTGACGTGGCAGGATCAGAGTTGTGAAACGGGACGTGCCCAAGGCCTGGTATTCGGTGAGGTTTCTCTTTGTCCACACGCCCATTGACCCCAATGAGCCCACCGGTTTTGAGGAACGCATCACCGTGTGGCACGCCACTTCCGTAGACGATGCGTTTGCGCGCGCGGAGGCCGAGGCAAAGCAATACGTCCAAACCTTGGACCCGTCGCTGTGGTCACACCACGAAGTGGCACTCGAGCAGTCCTACTGGATGGTGACCGAGCTGGGAGACGGGGCCGAGGTGTTCGCACAACTGCGCAAGAGCCCCCTCCGGCCCGACCAGTACATCTCGATGTTCGCCGATGTCGGCTCCAGCGAGCAAGGGGCTATCGGTCAATAAACACAGCCGAGCAGCAGACGAAGGTCCCGGGTTGACTTAGGACCCGGGACCTTACACTGCACGGGAACACAAGGGGAGGTGACGGATGGAACGCTCGGTAGACATCACTGGGATGACGTGCGCAGCGTGCGAATCGACTGTCACGGACGTCATCGCCTCACTAGACGGAGTCGAGCACGTCAGCGTCTCCGTTGCTCGCCAGCGCGCGCAGCTCACGGGACCGTCGCTCCCCAGTGACAGTCATATTCGGCGTGCCCTTGCAGGCACCCCGTACGGCGTGGGGCGCGAACCGGTCCTGAGCCGAGACCCCGTGGTGTGGAGAGACGTCATTCTTGCCGCCATTGCGATTGGCGCCGTCGCCCTCGTGTTCGCCTTCGCATGGACCGGACCTACATTGGGGTCGCTGACCTCACTGGTGACGTCCGGGTCCCTCGTGCTGATCCTGATACTCGGGATTGTCGCGAGTGTGTCCACGTGCGCTGCTGTGGTGGGGGCGGTCGCCGCAGGATTGGGAGCCACGGTGTCGCACCAGGCACCCCGGCGGGAGCGATGGACCGTCCAACTTGCGTTCAATGGCGGTCGCGTCGCGGGGTTTGCGCTCTTTGGCGCTGTTATCGGTGGGTTGGGCACTGTGCTCGCCTTGTCAGGGCCGGTCATCACCGCCGCAACTCTCCTCAGTGCTGTGGTGATCGCGTTGGTGGGCCTGCGGCTCACGGGACTGTCGCCCCGCGTCTCTGGGTGGCGAGTGACGTTGCCCGCTCGCTGGGGTGCTTGGGCATCGGCCCCCGTCACAGGCCGCGCAGGAGCAGGTC
>JAEYYZ010000061.1 GCA_023428185.1 Actinomycetes bacterium | reverse complement strand
GTCTCGCCTTGCTCCACCACCAGGCGGCGCATCATCTCGCCGATCTCATCAAGGGGAAGGCCGCCGATGTACGGCATGCCACCAGCGAGGGACACCACTTCAGGCCTGCTAGCCACAGCGAAGAGAGCTCGGATCTCAGAGGCGCGCATATTGTGTGCGCGCGCGGCGTACGAGCCCAACCAAGGGTCGAGTCGAGTGCCGCCGGATTCCGATGCTGTCATGCCCAAAAGTGTGGCATGCGTTCGCGCAGACGCAGGACTTACGTGCCCGCGCGTAGTGCGTCCACCGGCTCCAGAGACGCCGCGCGCATTGAGGGGTAGATGCCGGCGAACAGGCCGGTGAGCGCACCGAGGAAAGGCGCGCCTACAGGGATAAGCGGCGAAAGCACCGGGGTCCACTGCTTGGACGCGGCGAGAATCACAATGACAAGCACACCGAGCGTGGCGCCGATGATCCCACCCACCAAACCCATTGCCGTGGACTCCACGAGGAACTGCGAAGCGATGTGCCGCCGCCGCGCTCCCATGGCGCGCCGCAGACCAATCTCGCCCACGCGCTCCAAGACGCTCACCAGGGTGACGTTGGCGATGCCGATGGCACCTACCAGGAGCGACACCCCTCCCAGGATGAGGAAGAGCGAGTTGACGTCGCCTTCCACTTTGTTGCGCAGGGAGTCTGCAGAGGGTGGAACGCGCACACGGTATGCCGAGGGATCGTCGGGATTCAGCGCAATTGCGGCTTGTTCGCCAATCAGCTCGGCGGCACCAATGGCCACGTCAATCTGCACCGTCTCGGCGCTGACGTACTCGTAGTGATCGCGTGCGGTGGACTCGGGCATGATGATGGCGTCCAACAAGTTGGGCTGGCGGGCGACGTCCCGCAAAATGCCCATCACCACGTACGGCGTCTCGCCCAAGAAGATCACGGGCTGCTGGTCCACACGGTGAATGTTGAGTCGTTGGGCGGCGGCGGGGCCCAGAACCACCACGTCGTCTGCGCGCGCCTCATGGCCGGAGTCAAACCAACGCCCCATGCGCATCTCACCCTTGACAGCCGCAAGCAGGCCGGGCGAGGCGGCATACACGTCGATCTGGAACTCGTTGAGCCCCGAGGGGTCGTCGAGCCTCACTGCGGAGGCGAAGTCCTCACCGACGGGGACGGGACCCATCACACCCACAGCGTTCACACCATTGAGACGGCCGATGCGGTCCTCGACATCACGCGGGAAAGCGGTGCGGCTGTTGCTCGCTCCCCAGAAGCTGGCCTCGTTCGAGACCACCACGCTGGTGGCTTCAAGTTCAGAGAAGGAGCCGACAATGCGGTTACCCGCCGTTTGAGCGATGCCTACCGTGGCCACCAGTGCGGAGATGCCGAGCACCGTGCCAAGCACCGTCAGCAGGGTTCGGCCCGGCCGTGAGGCCAAGCCAGCGATGGACTCAGAGGCAAGGTCACGCCACGCCATGGTGGTACGCGTGATGCCGCTCGCAGTGGGTCCGGCTGGCGCTGCTGGAGGCTCTTGAGCCACAAGGTCTGTCACGGCCGTGCCTCCAACTGTTCAGCATCGTGCTCGCCGGCGGCCACTGCAGTGAGTTTGCCGTCCCTGATACGCACGGAGCGATCTGCCCGCGCGGCTACGGAGGAATCGTGGGTGATCATCACAATGGTCAGACCCGCGGCGCGCAGGCCGTCAAAGAGTTCCAAGATGGCGCCCGAAGTCTTGGAGTCGAGGTTTCCTGTGGGTTCGTCGGCAAGCAAGATGGCGGGTTCGGAGACAATCGCCCGCGCAATGGCCACACGCTGCCGCTCACCACCGGACAAGCGTGTGGGGGTGAAGTCCGCTCGGTGCTCAAGGCCCACGGCGGTGAGCGCAGCGCGCGCCCGTTGCTCCCGCTCCTTGGGCCCCACGCCGGTGTAGAGCATCGACATGGCAACGTTCTCTACCACCGAACGGTGAGACAGCAAATGGAAGGACTGAAACACAAAGCCGATGCGTCGGCCGCGCACGGCGGTGCGCTCGGACTCATCCAGCCCCGCCACTTCAAGGCCTTCAAACAGGTACGAACCCGCGGTGGGGCGATCCAGGAGTCCCAGGATGTTGAGCAACGTGGACTTACCCGAACCGGAGGGTCCCACAATGGACACGTACTCGCCGCGACCCACGGTGAGAGTGACGTCGCTAAGCGCCGCCACTTCCACCTCGCCCGTGACATAGGTGCGCTCGATGCCTTGAAGGCGGAGCACTGTCCCGGGATCGACCACCATTGCCGACGGCGTGGTTGCCGGTGCCTCGATGGTCATCTCAACCCTCGGATTCTCTGGCCTCAGATTCCTCAGTGGGATCGTCGCTCGGTCCGTCGCTCGGCTCGTCAGAATCGCCGCCTGCAGGTCCGATGTCGGCTTGACCCACCACTACGCGGTCGCCCTTCTTGAGTTCACCGTCCAGTGGGGTCACTTCCACCACGCCATCAGTAGCGAGGCCGGTGGACACCGTGACAAACCGAGTGGTACCAGGCTTGTTGGGGTCTTCGACCTCCACGCGTGTGTCTCCATTGGCGACCGCAGAGAGAGCTGCGGCGGGAACCACGAGCACCTCGGAAGACGTGGACTCAATGGGGATGGTGACGCGAACATTCGCGCCAAGGAGCATCTCCGGCACGGAGTCGAGCAGCACCGTGAGGGTCACACGTCCAGATGAGGAAGGCTCCGACTTCTCAGACACCTCTCCCATGAGGGCCTCTTCAAGGAGATCGGGCTCCTCGATGATGACGCTGTCTCCCACCTCAACACGTTTGGCATCCGCTTCGCTCAGACCCACCGTCATGGCGATGTCCGAGCCGGACACGGTCATGAAGTCGCCGCTGACGATTTCACCGCGAGTCACTTGGGCGCGCGCTACCTGAACGGGCATGCGCTTGAGGAAGATCAGTTCTCCGGCAGGCATCCAGGTGCCCACAGTGGCCTCGACCTCTTGCAAAGCGGTGGTGGCATCCCCGAGCTGGCGCCTGGCATCGTCCCTGGCCCTGACAAGCGAAGTCAGATCGCCAGGGTTCTGTGCCTCCTTGAGCCTGGCCTTGGCCAAGTCGAGGTTGCGCTGGGCTGTGGCAACAAGCGCGTCTTGCTGAATCTGCACGGCTGCCAGAGTGTTCTGCGCGTCCATGAGGGCCGCTTCTGCGGCCGCAATTTCCGACGGCGTGGAGCCGGCGTCGGCGACCACATCGTCCCTCGTCGCGGTGGCTACGGTGACAGCTCCTTGTGCCACACCCACCGCCGCGGTGCGGTCTGCTGTCGCGACGTTGACCGCGGCTTGAGCGTCCGCCACAGCGTTCTGAGCCTCAAGAAGTACAGAACCACCGGCGCCGCCGGACTCATTGAGCGCCTTGATGGCATCTTGAAGGGCCTCGTTAGCGAAGCGCACCTGATCGCGTGCGGCTTTGAGCGCTTCCTGGTCCGTCTTGGACGTGGAGTTGGCGACATAGCCGGCGCGAGCGTAGAGCGCCTGCACGCCTGCGCCCGTGGCGTTGTCCCAGCGCTCGTCGGCGCTCGCCATGAGACCCATCCGTACCAGCGCCTGCTCGAGTTGCAGCACATCATCACCGCTGGAGCTCGGCCGCATGTCGCGGTACACGGGGAGCTCTCCTTGGAGCAACAACACGGGCCTGCCGGCCACCTCGAGCACCACAGCACCTTCGGGCAATTCGGTGCCCTCTTCGGGGATCATGGTGACGATTTGAGGCGAGCCGGTCTCACCGACTGTCCCGGACAGGCTCAAGCCCACCGGGTCGTCGTAGTCGATGGAGCCTCTCGCCACGATGTCCGCTGACAGCAAGCGCTGGTCAACGGCCACCGTGATGAGCGACGGCGTGGGCGGCGCGGCGTTCGCCGCCGCTTCCGCAGGGGAGGTGATGTTGGCACCTACCGCCCAGCCGATCCCACCTGCTCCTACAACGAGCGCCAGAGCGCCCGCGACCATTTGATTGCGGGTCATGACTCAGATGCAAGGCTTGCGGCGAGCTCGCGGAGTTCTTCCTCGTGCTCGAGCGCGTACTGCTCCTCGATCTCTTCGTAGATCTCCTGAGACTTCTCGTAGAAGGGCTGTGAGCAGTCAAACTCAGCGAGCGCTAGCTCAATCTCTTCCTCCAGCAAGGCCTCCAACTGCGCGCGCTGGTCATCGGAGATGTCGTAAGGCTGGTTGAACATCGCGTCGATCTCGTCTTGAGGCGTGTTCTCAAAGAAGTCAGTGATCTCGTCCTCAGTCCAGCCCTCGAACGGGTCTTGGTAGAGGTCAGGAACAATCGCGTCGTGGCGTTCCTGGAGGTCCGTGTACGCCTTCTCCCAAATGTCGCTCTGCTTCTGGTACTCGTCGAAACCGGCGTCCTTCATGCACTTCGCCCACGTGGTGTTGAGTTCCACCACGCGAGGGTCAGCGTCCACGCGCTGCTGAAGTTCGTCGTAGAACACCTGAATGGCTTCCCAGTAGCCGGGGTTCTGGGTGGGGTCGTCGCCATTGACCTCGTCGTAGGCCTCACCTTGGCAACCGGCACCGTTGCCGTACTGCATCGAGTACTCCTCGCCCGTTTCCGGATCAATCTCGGTGACCATGCCCTCTTGCTGCTCTTCTTCGGTGCCGTAGAGCGACTCGTAGTAGGCGGTCATTTCGTCTTCGCTCAGGCTCTCGACATACTCCTGGTTGGGGTCTACCCAGTCGGCGTACGGGTCGTCGATATCTGGGTTGCCTTGGTTCAGCGTCCAGTACACGATGCCAAAGCCCTGCTCGGCAAGCTGCTCGCGCTGGTCTTCAGGAGTGAACTCGGTGCCAAAGTCGGGGTACTCCACCGGGATGTATTCCCAGCCTTCCTCACGCATGCACGCTGCGATGAGCTCCTGAACCTTGCGCTCTTGGTCTTGCCAGTCCACGTTCTCGTAGTCAGGGCCGCCCATCAACGAGTTGATGGTGACGCGGTCTTTGTCTTCCTCCGTCTGCCCGGGTGAGGAGCACCCTGCGAGCACAAGAGCCGACGCGGTGGCCAGGCTGACAACGAATAGAGATGATGCACGCATGAGAGACGCCCCCTTGGCGAATAGTGAGTTCTGCAACACTAACGCGTGAGAGTCCCGGAATCGTTGGGGTAACACCCTGATATTTCTTGGGCGTGCCTCAGGGTGTTGCCGGTTGCGCACCGGAGCAGGCCCTCACTAGGCGGGGGCGTGCTCCAGAATCTCGTCAAACAGGCCAATGAGGGTGGGCTTTGGTTTGGCACCCACCACGGTCTTCACTACCGACCCGCCTTGGAAGAAACTCATGGTGGGGATCGAAGTCACGCCGTACGCCATGGCCAAGTTGGGGTTCTCGTCGGTGTCGATCTTGACGATCTTGATGCGGCCCGCGTACTCCTCAGCAAGTTCGTCGAGGATGGGTGCCACCGCCCGGCACGGACCACACCAGGTTGCCCAGAAGTCCACCACAACGGGGATGTCGGACTCCAGCACTTCCGCCTTGAATGTGGCATCCGATGCCGCGACAGGCTCGCGGGGAGCGGCCGCAGCAGGTGCTTCCACCGAGGCGACCACGACGGGTGTGGTCGCAGGGGCGGTGTCGCCCTTGGCATCGTGCAAAGCTTCCAGGAAGCGCTGGGCGTCGAGTGCGGCCGAGCAACCCGAGCCGGCAGCGGTGATCGCCTGGCGGTAGCGGTTGTCCACGAGGTCTCCGCACGCGAACACACCGTCGACGTTGGTGGCCGTGGTGCGGCCCTGAACCTGAACGTAACCCTCGGCATCGGTGTCGATAACGCCCTTGACCAGCTCCGAGCGGGGGTCGTGGCCGATAGCCACGAACAGGCCGGTAGCCTCGATGGTGGTTTCCTGCCCGGTCTCGCGGTTCTTGACGCGCACTCCGGCCAGCTTCTCAGCGCCGTCGAGGCCCACTACCTCGGAGTTCCACACAAACTCGATCTTGGGATCGTTGGCAGCGCGGTCGGCCATGATCTTGGAGGCGCGCAGTTCTCCACGACGGTGCACCAAGTAGACCTTGGAGGCAAAGCGAGTGAGGAAGGTGGCCTCTTCCACCGCGCTGTCGCCGCCACCTACCACCACCACAACCTGGTCGCGGAAGAAGAAACCATCACACGTGGCGCACCACGAGACACCCTTGCCTGAGAGCCGCTTCTCGTCGGGAAGGCCCAACTCGCGGTAGGCGGAGCCCATGGCCAAGATGACCGAATCCGCGGTGAACGTCTTGCCCATGCCGGTGGTCACTGACTTGGTGGCGCCCTCGAGAGACACCTCCGTGACATCGTCAAAGAGCACCTCGGCGCCAAAGCGTTCTGCCTGCGCCTGGAGAGTGTCCATCAGTTCCGGACCCTGGATTCCGGACACAAAGCCAGGGAAGTTCTCCACCTCGGTGGTGTTCATGAGCGCGCCACCCGCAGTGACGGAGCCAGCGATGACCAACGGCTCCAGACCGGCGCGCGCGGCGTAGATGGCCGCGGTGTAGCCGGCGGGACCGGAGCCCACGATGATGACGTTGCGGTTGTCGCTCACGATGCTTCCTTACAGTGTGGGGGTGGTTCTCGCTCTCGTAACAGATCGTAGGCCCGATGTGTTCCGG
>JAEYYZ010000045.1 GCA_023428185.1 Actinomycetes bacterium | reverse complement strand
CAACCGACTTTGCCAACCGCGCTACCGCAGCCCCAACGGGCGGGCCAGCGCGGCCTGCAGCAGCTCCTCAATGAGCTCTGGATAGGAGACACCGCCCGATGCCCACATACGCGGGTACATCGACGTGGGGGTAAACCCGGGCATGGTGTTGATCTCGTTCACGGTGATGGTGCCATCGTCACCAAGGAACACATCCACTCGCGCAATGCCTTCGGCGGAGACTGCCCCGAAAGCCCGGACGGCCACCTCCTGTACCCTGGCCGCGACATCGACGGAAAGGTCTGCGGGGCACTCCAACCGCACATGCGACTCGTCCAGGTACTTGGCTTCAAAGTCATAGAAGGCGTGATCGCCGCCGGTGACGATCTCGCCGGGAGGCGAGGCCTGTACTCCAGCGCGCGCGCCCAGTACGGCGGTCTCGATTTCGCGGCCTTGCACCGCGGCCTCGATCAATACCTTGGGGTCATGCTTGACAGCGTCCGCAATGGCCGCCTCAAGCGCATCCCACGAGTCCACACGTGAAATCCCCATCGAGGACCCAGCGCGCGCGGGTTTCACAAAGACGGGCAACCCCAGCGCCTCGATCTCACCGCGGTGGGCCTGGACGCTCTCTCCCGAATTGAGCACTACGTCGGGCGTCACGGGGAGCCCCGCGGCCCTGAAGGAAGCCTTCATGTACTGCTTGTCCATACCGATGGCGCTCGCGAGTACCCCGGAGCCTACGTAGCGCACGTCCACGAGTTCCAGAGCGCCCTGGACGGTGCCGTCTTCGCCCCATGGCCCGTGCAGCAGCGGGAAGACCACGGCGATCTCTCCGAGTGGCTCCACGCGACCATCGCTCTCAAGTCGCCACCGCAAGTCACCCACGCGGCGCGGCAACAACACCGTGGGCCCTGAATCCGCCACCTCCGGCATCGCGCCGTCGCGGATCACCCACTGCGACGGGTCATCACTCTGAAGCGTCCAGCGGCCGTCACGGGTGATTCCCACCGCGATGACGTCCCAGCGATCACGGTCGATCGCACCCAACACTCCGCCTGCCGTCACACACGAGACACCGTGCTCGGAGGATCGCCCCCCAAACACCACGGCAACAGTGGGACGTACGGCCACTTACGCCACCTCGGCTTTGCGCGGGCGGGACAACAGCGCCTCGAGCACCGATTCTTTGGGTTCGCCCTGGTGGAGCATGCGCACCACTGCGTCACAAATGGGCACTTCTACACCCGCTATCCCGGCAAGCTCTTGGATGGACAGTGACGTCTTGACACCTTCAGCGGTGCCGCCCGTGAGAGTAATGGCGTCTTCCAGCGAAGATCCCGAGCCGATGTGTCGCCCCAGCGTGTGGTTTCGCGACAACGGCGAGGCGCACGTGGCAATCAAGTCGCCCATGCCCGCCAGGCCGGAGAACGTCTCAGGAGCGGCCCCTAGTGCGAGCCCCAATCGCGTGATCTCCGCCAGGCCACGGGTCATGACAGTCGCCGTGGTGTTGTGGCCAAAGCCAAAGCCATCAGCGATGCCTACGGCCACCGCAATCACGTTCTTGTACGCGCCGCACAATTCCACACCCAGCACATCAGGGTTGGTGTACGGGCGAAAGTACGCCGATGCCGTGGCCGAGGCGAGCAGTTCCGCCGCGTGGTGATCAGTGGCGGCAATGACGGTGGCCGTGGGTTGCTTGGCAGCGATCTCGCGGGCGAGGTTGGGTCCCGAGACCACAGCGAGGCGCTCTTCCTCAAGACCCCACACCTGGCCCAAGACCTCGGACATGCGCTGGTGAGAGCCGATCTCAATGCCCTTCATGAGCGAGGCGACCACGGCACCTTGGGGCACCAACCCAGCCCACGGACCCACAATGTCGCGCACATGTTGAGCAGGCAGTGCGACGGCCACAACGTCAGCGCCGCGCAGGGCGTCTTCAGCGTTGGTGGTGGCGCGCACGGCATCGTGCACCACGATGCCCGGCAAGAACCGTTCGTTGGCGCGCGAGGTGTTGATTCCCTCCACCACGTCTGTGTCGCGACCCCAGAGCGTCACTTCGCAACCGGCATCGGCAAGCACTGCAGCAAAGGTGGTTCCCCATGCCCCGGCGCCCAGAACTGCGGCGCGGGTCATGCGGGCTTCTTCTTGCGCATGTCGTAGCGCTCGGTGGGCGCTTTCTCGCCACGGATGTCCTCAACCATGGCCGTCAGCGTATCCATGATGCGGTCCGAGGCTGTACGCAATACCTCGTTGTCAATGGGCCTGCCGCGCAGGTCCTCAAGATCAATGGGTGGCCCTGCCACCATGGTGACCTTCTTGCGCGGGAATGGCTTGGGTACCTTGCTGTAAGTGCCCAGTAGGCGCTGTGCACCCCACTGCGCCACGGGAATCACGGGCACGTTGTTGTCCAGAGCCATACGAGCGGCGCCCGTACGCGCCACCATGGGCCAACCGTCGGGGTCACGCGTCAAGGTGCCTTCGGGGAACATTGCGATAGCGCCGCCACGCTGCAATACCAGCGTGCCTTCATCCACTGCGTCCTTGGCCCGTGCGGTACCGCGATGCACAGGGATCTGCTCCCACTTGCGCAATACGCGACCAATGATGGGGAGATCAAACAGCGGAGCCTTGGCCAAGAAGTGCGGCACCTTGCCGTTGTTGTACAAGTAGTGCGCAAAGGTGAGCGGGTCTGCGTACGTCACATGGTTGGACACCGCAATGAAGCCCACTCCGTTGGGCGGCAAGTGCTCCATGCCGTGCCAGTCCTTCACTGTCACGCACCGCATGATGCCGCGCAAAATGGCGGCCGTTGCCCTAAAGGACCAGGTGAGGCCCTCAATCTTGACGCGCTTCACCTCGGTCACTCGATCTCGGCGCCGAGCGCCGCCAGCTTGTCGCGGAACGCCTCGTAACCACGGTCGATGATGCCGATGCCGTGCACGGTTGAGGTGCCCGTGGCGGCAAGCGCAGCAATGAGATGGGAGAAACCGCCCCGGAGGTCTGGCACTTCGATCTCGGCCGCTTGGAGCGGCGTGGGCCCGGAAATGACGGCGCTGTGCAGAAAGTTACGTTGACCGAATCGGCACGGCTTGTCGCCCAAGCACTCCTTGTACAACTGGACGTTCGCGCCCATCTTCACCAGGGCCTCGGTAAAGCCAAAGCGTTGCTCGTACACCGTTTCATGGACGATGCTGAGGCCGT
>JAEYYZ010000217.1 GCA_023428185.1 Actinomycetes bacterium | reverse complement strand
CACAGCTTCTGGATTGGCAACTTTGTCTACGTGGCTGCCACGCTGGAATCCATGGCCCAGACCGTGGTGAAGCTCCGTGCCTACCGGCGAGGCTTCACGTCATGAGTCCCAAACCCACTCGCGTAGTAAACCGCATCCGCGAACTGCGGGCCGAACGCGGGGACATTACCCAAGCTGAACTCGCAGACCGATTGGGTGTCACTCGCCAAACGGTCATCGCTATTGAGCAAGGAAAGTACTCCCCCTCGCTCGAGATGGCCTTTCAAATCTCCCGCGTCTTTGGGGTGTCGCTCGAGGACGTGTTCCAGTACGGGGTGGGCACTGCTGAATAACTCCGTGTTCTCGCCCCACTAAAGGGCCGCACTTACCGCCACTCACTCACAGGACCGTGCTACCGGCACGGGACCTCTATTCACTGCACTCAAATTCAAGGAGAAACCATGCATGAACTCAAGCGATCAGCCCGGTTTGCGGGCATCGCGTACCTAGCACTAGGCATTACCGGGATGATCGGATTCCTGGCTTTGCGTCCCCAGTTGTACGTTGCTGGCGACGCAGTGGCCACGCTAGACAACCTGGTCGAGAGGCCCACGCTCGCTCACCTCAGCGTCACTCTCGAGTTGCTCATTGTCATGGCTCAAGCCCTCGCGGCCGTCTACTTTTACAAACTGTTCGCTTCCATCAATCGAGGCGCCGCCGTAAGCGTCATGGCCTTCGGTCTGATGAACTCGGCGGCCATCATGGCGAGCGCTGGCTTCATGGCCACAGCAGTTGCAGTTGCTGGCGACCAGACTCTCGCTCCCGGAGGCGACGCAGCGGCCACGGTGGGCTTGTTGGCGCTGCTCAGCACCAACGCATGGGCTGTGGGCAATGTCTTCTTTGGACTCTGGCTCATCCCCATGGGCTGGGCGGTCCTCACCTCCGGACGCATGCCCAAGCCGTTGGGGTGGATCTTGGTGGTGGGTGGCGTGGGCTACGTACTCTCGGCGATCGTGGTTCATGTGTGGGCGGACGCGCCCGCAGCGCTGATCGAATCGCTCCCCGTGCCCGCCACAGTGGGCGAGTTCTGGATGATTGGGTACCTGTTGGTCAAGGGCATCCGGCCGGTCCAGGTGGACCAGGCGGTGACCCGATGAGTACCACTATCTCCACCACCATGGACGCCGTCACTCAAGACCGCTACGGCACCAGCTCCGTGCTTGAGCACGGGAAAGCACCCGTACCGCACGCGGGCGCTGGCGAGGTGCTCGTCAGAGTGAAAGCTGCCTCCATCAACCCAGCCGACGTGTTCATCATGAGCGGTTCCCCGTGGGTACTGCGCCTCACGCACGGACGGACCCGCCCTAAGCAAGCCATTCGCGGAATGGATCTCGCGGGAGAGGTCGTAGCCGTGGGCGAGGGAGTGACTCAATGGCGTGTGGGTGACACGGTATGCGGTCAAGGCGATGGCACCTTGGCGCAGTACGCCACCGCAAAGGAAGACTGGCTCACGCGGCTGCCCCACGGCATCCCCTTTGAACATGGTGCAACGTTGGGTGTCGCGGGCGTGACCGCCGTGATGGCGATGGACCTCATGGCTCTCAAACCGGGTGAAAGGTTGCTCGTCAATGGTGCCGCTGGAGGCATCGGCCAATTTGTGGTGCAACTGGCCAAGCTCGAGGGCATTCATGTCACCGCGGTGTGTTCGGGCCGCAACGTGGAACGAGTCAAGAGCTTGGGTGCCGACGTGGTCTTGGATTACAACAGCGACGATGTTCTGGATACGGACCAGCCGTACGATGCCGTGCTCGACAATGCTGGAAGCGTACGGATCCGAGAGTGGAAGAGAATCACGCGCAAGGGCGGGGCGATTCTTCCCAACTCAGGAGCGGACGGGCCAGACGGCGGGGCGCTGATGCGCGTAGTCAAGGCAGCCCTCCACAACCTCTTCACGACGCATCGCATCAAGACGTTCTACGCGGTGGTGACCACGGAGCGGTTGGAACGGTTGGCTGACTTGGTGGAGTCCGGGAAAGTGACTCCACTCATCGATTCGCTCTATGCGTGGGAACACGCCGCCGATGCGATGGAACGAGTGGCGAGTCACCACGCCCGGGGCAAAGTGGTGGTGGCAGTGCCGTGAGCCGCGCGGCGTAGCATGGAACGAGAGGGCCGATAGGCCCACGACAGGGACCCATGAGCCGCACCTTCGCTTCGCTGAAGTTCGTCAACTACCGCTTGTGGTTTGCCGGTGCCTTGGTATCCAACATCGGCACGTGGATGCAGCGCATCGCTCAAGATTGGCTGGTGCTGACGGAACTCACGGACAACTCGGGTGCGGCCGTGGGCCTTGTCACAGCGTTGCAGTTCTTGCCGTTCCTGTTGTTCTCGCCCTACGCCGGCGTGGTGGCGGATCGCGTGAACCAGCGCGTGTTGCTGTTCGTCACTCAGGGCGCCTCCGCAGCCTTGGGCCTAGGGCTGGGTGCGCTGGTACTGCTTGGCGAAGCGCAGTTGTGGCACGTGTATCTCTTTGCGTTTGGTCTGGGTGTGGCGAATGCGTTTGACGGGCCGGTGCGGCAAACCTTTGTCACCTCGCTAGTGCCGGCGAAAAACTTGCCCAATGCAGTGGGCCTCAATGCCACCTCGTTCAACGCTGCCCGGCTCATTGGGCCGGCCACGGCGGGACTGGTCATTGCGGCGGTGGGCTCTGGCTGGGTCTTCATCATCAATGGCGCGACCTTTGTCGCCACTATCGCCGCATTGAGTGCCATGCGGACCGCGAGCCTTCATGTGCAAGAGCGGGCGCAACGCACCAAGGGTCAAGTCAGGGCTGGGCTCGCATACGTACGCCGACGCAAAGACATTCTGCTCATCATGAGCATCATGGGCGTGGTCTCAGCGTTTGGACTCAACTTCCAGTTGACGAGCGCCCTCATGGCGCGAGTGGAGTTTGGCCGGGGTCCCACCGACTACGGCTTGCTCGGGTCTGTGCTGGCTATCGGTTCTCTTGCTGGGGCGTTGGGCGTGGCGCGCCGACGACGTCCCCGGCTCCGCGTGATTGTTGCCTCAGCTGGAGCGTTCGGGATGAGCTTGGCAGCTTTGTCGCTCATGCCTAGTTTTGCCTCGTTTGCCGCGGTGTGCGTGCTGGTTGGTTTCACGTCACTCACCCTGTTGGCCACGTCCAATGCATGGATCCAAACCACCACACCGCCCACTATGCGCGGGCGCGTCATGGCTCTTCACATGATGGTGCTCATGGGTGCTACGCCGGTGGGAGCACCGTTGGTGGGGTGGATTGGAGAGCACTGGGGTGCACGCTGGTCCATCGGTGTGGGGGCCATTGCGTCCATCCTCGTCACCGTGGTGGCGGCGGCGTGGGCGATGCGTTACTGGAGAATCGAGTTGTCCCTGGCGATGCATCGGCCGTTTGTGCGCGCCGCCTATGGCCGCACGTCCTTGGAAGCAGAACGTGCGCTACGGGAGAGGGCACGCATAGCGGTAGAGGAACAACAGATCGAGGACGCCCAGCGGTAGCCCTCTGCGGGCGGCTGTGGAAATGACAATGGCGGCCCGGCTTGGTGCCGGACCGCCATCGCGGGGACTGTGAAAGTCCTTACATCTCTACTTTGCGCTCGTTGACGTTCTGGTCAACAATCTCGCGGTGGGTGGTGTTACGAGCATTGGCGCTGACAACCAGCGACACCAGAATGGCAACCACACCTGCACCCATGCAGATCCAGCCAATGACGTCGAGGTCAACCGCCGAAGAGTCAACGTTGACTGCAAATGCCAAGATCGCCCCCAAGACGATCAGGAAAATACCTGAACCTATAGCCATGCTGTCGTTCCTCTCTCTCCCAATATGCAAAGTGCCTGGTACACCAGGAGGGTGCGGCTGTGCACTTGCCACGCAGAGAACGAACATGAGGGCCGCGAGCGTTCCCGAAATGTCCCGATTTGGTCTTTTACCTGGGGTCTTGCTGGGTGAGGATGGGCCTACTCCTCGGAGTCCCAGTCAAAGAACGGGCGTACCTCAATGACGCCCTCTTTGGCCATGGGGTGGTCGAGCGCGATGGCCACAGCTTCGTCTATTGACTCGGCCTCGAGAATGTCGAAGCCAGCAATGTGTTCGTGGGCCTCTGCGAGTGGTCCGTCGGTCACAAACGTGCCGTTGCGCCGGGCACGCACCACTTTCGCTTGGCTTGCGGGAGCGAGGCGGTCGCCGTAGAACCGAGCGCCGCTTGCGTCGTGGGTTTCCACCCAGCGCTCAATGTCGTCGTCAGGGAGTTCAATGGGGTCTTCCACTGCTTCAACGCCTACAAGCATGAGGTACTTCATGATTCTCGCTTCTTTCCGGGCCGGTCCGATGCCAGCCTCACCGCCTACACGAATCGTGGCACGGGCGGCACGACAATTCTTGTCAGAGCAGCACTCCTCGGGCTGAGCCTGGCACTACTCGCCGGGCCGTGACTGAGGGCCTTCCCGAGCATCCTCCCGCGTGCGCCACAATGGACCCATGTCTCACATCGTCACCATTGAAAACGAACACTGGCGCGTAGGCCTGGTTCCCCGCACCGGAGGCTCCGTGGCCTTTGGTCAAACGCGCATCGGGAATGAATGGGTGGACGTGTTGAGACCCACTCCCGCCGAGGACCTGGAGACGGCCACGGAGACCGCCTCGTACCCCTTGGTGCCATGGTCCAACCGCATTCGTGACGGCAAATTGGTGTGGGCAGGGAAGACGTACCAATTGCGCATCAACATGGCGGACGGTACTGCCATTCATGGAACCGGCTTTGAGTACCCGTGGACGGTGGTGGAGCAGGAGGCGCACCGTGTGGTGTTGGAGTTCGCTTCTCGCGATGTGTACGGCGTGAACTGGCCGTGGTCGTTCACCGCTCGCTATGAGTATGCCTTGGAAGGCGATCGGTTCACGTGGGGCATGGCCGTCACTAACACCTCTCACGAGACCTTCCCTGCCGGCCTTGGGCACCACCCCTACTTTGAGCGCCAACTCATGGCAGCCGGTCAAGCCATTGGTGCCGGCGCTCAGCTTCAAGTGAACTGCGACAAGGGTTACGACCTCGTGGACTGCATGCCCACCGAGGGGGCTGGAGAGGTGCCCGCTCACGCAGACTTCCGTGCCATGCGACCCTTGGGTGAAGTCTTTGTGGACGACTGCTTCACCGGCCGCACCTCCACCACGGCCTGCACCATCGAATGGCCGGGCGCCCTCACGGTGGACATTGAGGCGGGCGCTCTGTTGGAGCACGTCGTGGTCTACATTCCCCAGGGCAAGTCCTTCTTTGCCTGCGAGAACATCACCAACTGCAACGATGCTTTCAACCTTGAAGCTCAAGGCATCAAGGGCACAGGCCTGTTCCTGGTCCAACCACAAGAGACGCGATCCACGAGTTTCACCATGATCGCAAGGCCACACGCCTAGTTATCATGGTGCTCTGCCCCCGGGCAGCGCGGGTGTAGTTCAATGGCAGAACTTCAGCTTCCCAAGCTGATAGCGCGGGTTCGATTCCCGTCACCCGCTCCATGCATCGGCCATACCCGATGCCACAATGCACTACCGCGCCGCACCTCGAAGTGAACCGTCCACTCCATTGGTGCCATACACCAAGCACGTGTACTCGCGATCGCCGGCTGCCCATGACCCGGCCGTGGGATAGAAGTAGTCAAAGTAGAACTCGGAATCCATGTAGTCGATCCCTATGTAGTCCTCGAACGCTGCGAGACAGATGTCTTCAAGGCGCTCAATCACCGCATCCGTCCCCGGGTAGCTCGTGTCGGTAAAGTCCGCCACTACTGAGACTTCGCCGTAGTGGGTCTGGTCGCAAGGAACCAGGTACACGTCCCATAAGGTGTAGCTCCCAGTCGCCTCGTCATACACCGCAGCCTCGTAGGGGTCGAGCATGCAGTCCCCGGGCGCGAGGTCGTAGAGCGAAACCTTGGTGGCGTTTACGTACGCCTCACCGGTGGGAACGGGAGCGTCCGTGTCTACCGGTTCGGACGTGCCGTAGACCGCTACTGCAGTGTCGCAATCTAGCCACGGTTGGTACCCGGCCTGGGCACTCATGCTTGCGATGCGGGGGTCCGTCTCAGACTCGAGCTGTACACACCACGTCGCCGCGGAATCGCCGGAGTAGGTGAGCTCAGGGTTGGAGACTGTGACCGGCACTGTTTCGCCAGCAATGAGGTACTCCTCGCCAATGACACGTACTACGGGTGGCGTGGAGTTATCCAGCCAGTAGAGCTCCACCTCATCACGGATGGCGTTGAGGTCGTTCTCCACGGCCTCATAGGCGTAGTCCGACTCGTAGTCGTAGTCGTAGTCGTAAAAGGCATCGTTGGAGACAGTAATGATGATGACGATGACCCAGTACACAAGCGCCAGAGCCGTGAACACATACGAAACGATCAGGCCCGCCAACGCCACACCACGGTTGGTCGCGGTGCCCTTCTTGACGGCTGAAAGCCCAAGGTGACCCATGACGATGCCCACGAGAGACAAGCCAATAAATGGGAACACCAGCGCGAGGATTCCAAATACGTTCTTGGATTCATTGCCCGGTGTGCCATATACGGGGTACGGCGACGGCGCGGTCCCAGTGTTGCCGAAGACGGGCGCAGGGTTGTAGCCCGGCGGAGGCGGCGGCGGCGGGATGGGCGTGGAGCCGTAGACGGGAGGCGGCGAGGTGGGGTCCGGAGGGAGATAACTCGACGGATCTCCCATACCCGGCTGGGGCACATTGTTGGACGGCCCGCCGGCCGAGAGATATGGGTCGTTGTCGTTCTCATTGGCCACGGCGGGCTCCCCTCAGCGCAACTCTTTCTGCGGCCAGCCTAGCGACTCCCCACGGCGTGTCTCACACATCGAGCGTGATGACCGCTTTACCGTGAAGAGGTTGCTGGGGTGCGCCCCAGGCAACATGGCGAAGGCCCCCCGGAGTAAGCGTCCGGGGGGCCTTGCCATGAACCCAGGTCCCGCGACGGTTGCCCATCGTGGTCGGCCAAAGCGACGTTCCGGCCCCGTGTCCGCCTGAGCGGCCACGCCTGAATCCATTAGACCGGGCCCGCCAACATGTCATCGCGTCGCTCGCGACCCTCACCCGGTACTCGCCCGATGCCGCTCCCGGGGGAGCCGCTTCGATTGGCACCGGGGTGTTCCACCCCTAGAGGTGAAGCCACACCGAGGTGTTGCCGTTCTCCGATCCATCTGGCCGGCTCCCGCAGCGCCGTCCCGGTAAACCGAGTCGTTCGCCGTAGTGAACCGTCCTGATAGGTAAGGTCTACTCTCGCTTTCTGGTAGCCGCAAGCCGAAATTCAAGATTTTCCAGAGGTATTTTTACTCACAGTCTTATCCACCGGGATTCACACCGAATTAGTGGTTTATCCACCACCCTGTGGAGCAAATTTGTGGATGACACGCCGAGCATCTCGGGGACCTGCCAGACGCTCAGAGAGTGAGGCATGGAGCTGCGTCCGGCCAGCGTGGGCGCCGCGCTACCGCAATCGCTGGGGAACATGGCGAAGGGCCCCTCGGAGTAAGCGTCCGAGGGGCCCTGCCATGGCCGCGAGTTCTCGATCCGCTATTGCTAGCGGGCCGACGGCCGCGATTGACGATGCGGCTTCGTTCCCTAAGGAACGACCTCTTGGCCGACTCAACGGGCCGTCAGTCCCTGTGCCGTCACCCACAGTTCTCCGTGTTCCCGAGGGATCACATCGACGTGAACTGCCGTTGTCCGATGAGTCCGATCCGGCGATCTACCGTTCCTGAACTCCGTGCTCTCGGTACCCGGTTTCCCGTGTCCCGCAGCTTCGTAGTACCAGCTACCAGCCCAGTTGCCTGAACCGGCTTGAGCGGAAGATCCCCGTCTCGATAGGTCTATGTCTACTCCCGTGAGAGAGCCCCGCGCAAGTGGAATATGGGGGCATTTGTGTGCTTTTTTTGCTCACAGAGTTATCCACCGGTTGTTGAGCCATATTTACCAAATCTTCACACCGTTGTGGATGAAATCTGTGGAGGTTTCTTTACGTAACCGCCCTGCCTATGGGCGTGTCGTTATTGGCGTGTCGCAGGGGCTTCCTGGCTGTCTCGCGCGGCAATGCGACCAAGGCGCTCGTTGTAGGCACGCAGTTCCGCATCGTCGTCACGCTCAGCCTGGCGATCCTTGCGCTTGCCCTCGCGAACATCGGCTTTGCGCCACTGCAATAAGACCACCACAGCGACAAGCACAATCGGTATCTCTCCCACGCCCCAAGCGATGGCACCGCCGTAGTGCTGGTCCGCGATGGCGTCGGGCCCCCACGTACGACCCATCAGGCCAAACCATGTAGGGGCGAGCAGTACCTGGGAGGT
>JAEYYZ010000152.1 GCA_023428185.1 Actinomycetes bacterium | reverse complement strand
GTCTTGACTCGAGACGCACAGTGGGCGGCGGTGGCGGTACGCACCGTGACGATTACGGGCACCGACCACCGTGCTCTCGTGGTGGATTACGCGGCCCGGTAGGGTGGACTCGTGCCTGTGAATCTAGAAGCAATTGGCCGTACGTATGGCCCTTTTGAGGCCTACGAGGTCACTCGAGTGAAGATCCGCGAATTCGCCGATGCCGTGGACGCCCGTTCCGGGGCGCACTTTTACCCGGAGATCGCGGCCGCAGAGGGCTTTAGCGATGTGGTGGCTCCCACGACGTTCGCTGTGGTTATTGCGCAACAGGCAGAGTTCCACGTGGTTCAGGACCCTGAGGTTGGCGTTGACTTCTCCAAGGTGGTGCACGCCGACCAGCGTTTCACTCACCACCGCCCGCTCATTGCAGGCGACGTCGTGCTGACCACGGTCACGGTAGAGAACATCACTCAGCGCGCAGGAATCTCCATGGTCACCACCCGCGCAGAGATAGTGGACACCGACGGTTCACCCGTGTCCACCGTAGTTTCCAGCCTCGCAGTAAGGGACGACGCATGAGCGACACCGGAGTGAACCCTGTGGGAACTGTTGATCCGCTTGAGACTGCGCCGTCATTCGCGGGCCTTGAGGTGGGTGACGTGGTGGCTTCACGTGAGGTGCTCGTCACGCGAGACACCTTGGTGCGCTACGCCGGAGCATCGGGCGATTTCAATCCCATTCACTACAACGATGCCTTTGCCCAGTCGGTGGGCCTGCCCGGCGTGATCGCGCACGGCATGCTGACCATGGGCCTTGCGGCTTCTGTGGTGGAGGAGTGGGCGGGCGCAGGCAACGTCGCAGATTTCCAAGCCCGGTTCACGCGACCCATTGCGGTGCCTAACCCTGGTGCCGCCACGGTGACCATTACCGCAACCGTGGGTGCGCTGGACGCGGAGTTACAAACCGCGCGCATTGACCTCGCCGTGGAGTTCGAAGGTGCCAAAGTATTGGGCAAAGCGCAAGCTATCGTCGCTTGTTCCTAGGCCCTTTGGTGCGTGTCGTACACGGAATCGCCCACGCCGTACCTTTTGTGACATGTCGTTTGTTGAGGACCTACAACAACGCGCCCTGATGCTTGGAGTGCGTTCCGCGCGCGCGTAGCGTCCAGCACTGCCACGATGCGTCTATGGCAGATACAAAGGAGAAGTCCGGCTTCGCCGCGACGTTGGATAGCTATTTCTCGATCTCCGCCAGGGGATCGTCGTTTGGTCAAGAGATCCGTGGTGGATTGACGACCTTCCTCACGATGGTTTACATCGTGGTGCTCAACCCGATCATCCTTGCCGGCGTACCGGACAACACCGGACACTACCTGGGCGGCGGGACTGAAGAGGGAAGCGGCTTTGTCGCGATTGCCGCGGCCACGGCATTGATCGCCGGCTTGCTGACGATTGCCATGGGGGCTTACGCACGATTCCCCCTTGCGCTGGCAGCGGGCCTGGGCCTCAACAGCTTCGTAGCGTATGTGCTCGTGGGGTCGGGGCAGCTGACTTGGCCTCAAGCGATGGGTCTCATCGTCATCGAGGGTGTGCTGGTTCTCATCCTGGTGTTGACCAAGTGGCGTTTGAAGTTCCTGCACGCGATTCCTACGGCCCTCAAGAAGGCAATTGCCGCCGGCATCGGTCTCTTCCTTGCCTTCATCGCATTCTGGGACTCCAAAGTGGTACGCGATCCCGGAGCGCCCTTTGATCCCACCCCTTCTGAGTTTGGCGTGAGTGGATACATCACGTCCTGGACGGTGGTGGTCTTCTTCATTGGCCTATTGCTCGCCGCGGTGCTGATGGTACGCAAGGTCAAAGGTGCGCTGCTCATCTCGATCATCGCAGCGACGATCATCGCCTTTGTGCTGGAGGCAATCCGCCCTCAGGCCTGGAGCCTCAACGTCCCCACCTTCAAGGGAGTGGACTTCGATCCTCTGCAGTTCTCCACTGTGTTCAAGGTGGACTTGTTCGGGGCATTTACCGAGAGCGTTGGCGTCGGAGTCATTTCCGCCCTACTGCTGGTCTTCGCGCTGTTGGTAGTCGACTTCTTCGACACCATGGGCACGATGACCGCCGTAGGTGAGGAGGCGGGACTCAACGACGAAGATGGCGTTCCGGCTAACTCTCAGGAAATCCTCATCGTGGACTCGGTGGGTGCGATCGCCGGTGGGCTCGGTGGCGTGTCATCCAACACGTCATACATCGAATCCGCCTCAGGTGTGGGTGACGGTGCTCGCACCGGTCTCTCGTCTGTGGTCGCGGGTCTCGCGTTCATTCTCACACTCTTTGTGACCCCCATCGCCCAAGTCATTCCTTACGAGGCCGCTACGCCGGTACTCGTGATCGTGGCCTTGCTCATGATGGGGTCCGCGGTGGATATCGACTGGAAGGACTACCGCATTGCGGTGCCCGCCTTCTTGACGATGATCATCATGCCCTTTGCCTTCTCGATCGCGGCCGGCATTGGTGTGGGATTCATCGCCTACGTCGTGATCAACGCCGCCACCGGCCGAGTCAAGGAGATCAAGCCCTTGATGTGGGTGGCGGCAGTGGCGTTCTTGATCTACTTCGCGTTGCCAGCGCTGCGGGCGTGGACGGGAATCTAGACGAGCACAGGGGTCTGAACACGGGGCGTCGTCCGCGAAAGCGGGCGGCGCCCCTCGTCGTTGTGAAGCGGCTAGCGCTCGCGGGCGGGACCGGTGGAACTGCCAAGGCGGAACTCGAGTGGAAGTTCTGCCACTGTGGCCTCGCGCTTACTCAGGAGCGCCTGCACGGCCTTACCGAGCAAGTGCCCCTTCACTGAGGCGTCTTGAGTCATCGTGGTGATTTCGAGGGGCGCCAGCCACGCCAGGTCCAGGCCATCAAAGCCGGTCACTGAGATGTCGCGCGGCACGTCCAAGTCCAGTTCCCGTGCGGCCAGAATGACTCCA
>JAEYYZ010000082.1 GCA_023428185.1 Actinomycetes bacterium | reverse complement strand
CCTGTCTGACCTTGCTCCGGGTGGGGTTTGCCTTGCCGTCCCTGTCACCAGCGACGCGGTGAGCTCTTACCTCACCCTTTCACCCTTACCTCCCGCGAAGGAGGCGGTCTACTCTCTGTGGCACTTTCCCGCGGGTCACCCCGGGTGGCTGTTAGCCATCACCCTGCTCTACGGAGCCCGGACGTTCCTCGGTACCGATTGCTCGGCAACGCGACCGCCTGGCCAACTCATCCTGGGTTCAATCCTACTCGTCGTCTTCAGCGAGCAGGCGGTAGAGGTCCTTGCGGGCCGATGCCAGGATCGCCACTGCTCGAGCGGAAAGTTCCGGGCTGTCTTGCTGCTTGGCTACATGAGTTGCCGCTTCTGCTACCGAGCGCAGTTCTTGCATGAGCTCATGCGCATGATGGGCGCCGTCTGGCGTGGCGAACACGGCAGTGGCTTCATCGGCATGCGCGTCAACCCATGCCTGCCCATCAGCGGTAAGTGCCGCCGTCTTGCGTCCGTCCACAGAGTCGATCGTGACCAAACCCTCATCTTCTAGCGCTTGAAGCGTGGGATACACCGAACCTGGGCTCGGGCTCCACATGCCGCCGCTGCGCTCTTCGATGGCGCGGATCAAGTCGTAACCGTGGCGTGGTTGCTCAGCCAGCAAGACCAAAATAGCCGTGCGCACGTCGCCGCGAGGGCGACCTCCGCGCCTGCCACCGGGCCCGCGCCGTCCGGGTGGTCCGAACATCCCGGGAGGGCCAAACGCGCCCCCGGGTCCGAATCCGCCGGGCGGACCAAAGCGTCCGAACGCTGCACGGCCGCCCATGTCTTCTTGAGCCCATTCGGCGCGAAGTGCGCGCCGCCCACGGGCTCCAAAGTTCTTGTGTGAGTGCCTCATGGCCCTCTCCTTCCGTCATAGCGACACACTCACGATATATCGCCATAGTATCGCTGTCAAGACCATACGCGACGGAGAGTCGAGCACCTGCTAGCCCCGTAAGGTAAACCCGTGCTGATCCTCCTGCCCCCCTCTGAAGGCAAGACAGCACCCTCTAGCGGATCGGCCGTGGACCTCGGCTCGCTTGGACACCCCGAACTGGCCGCCGCGAGGCAACGGGTGGGCAAGGCACTCATCACAGCGAGCGGTCAGCGCAACGCACTGCAGCTCCTGGGTGCCGGCCCGTCGCTCGCGGCCGAGGTGGAACGCAACCGCACGCTCTGGGCCAACCCCACCGATGTCGCTGCGCGCGTGTACACCGGAGTGCTCTATGAGGCCGCAGGGATGGCGCATTGGTCCCCGGAGCAACTGACTGCGGCTCGCGACCGCGTGCGGATCATGTCCGCACTGTGGGGCGCCTTATCTCCTGGAGATATGATCCCCGCTTACCGGTTGTCGATGGGCACGTCTCTGGGGAGCATCGGACCGCTAACCACGTATTGGCGACGCCACCTCGCCGGACCGCTCACCGAATTGGCCCAAGACCACCTGGTGGTGGACTGCCGCAGCGGGGGCTACGTGGCCGCATGGAAGCCCGCCCACCCTGCGCTGTGGGTGCCCATACGCGTGGAGCGGGACGTCAACGGTCACCGCTCCGTAGTCAGCCATCACGCCAAACACGCGCGCGGTCTGCTCACAGGGGCTTTGGCTGTGCTGCCCACGGCGCCCCGTACGCGAGACGAGCTCGCCGACGCGGCATCGGCCCTCATTGGAAGCGGCCTGAGCGACGTGGAACTAACGTCCGGAGGTCTCACCCTCGTCGTCAGGTAGCGACGGAGCAGCGGGCAATGAGGCATCTTCAGGCTCAACCACAGTAAAAGCCACGCCTCTGCCTGCTGCTGCCGCGTTCACCGCAGCGGCAAACTCCTCAGGGGTAGCGCCGTAGAGCGGGAGTCGGCGGATGGTGCGCGAGCCCCCCGTGAGCGTGACTCGAGGCTCCACCCGTGAACGAGTGAGCGGCGCCATCTCAGCGGCCACGCTCACCTCAGGGCCCTCGACCCAATCTGCGGGCCTACGCAGCCATCGTTCCTGATAGGAGGCCGGCCATTCGATGCTCCCTGTGCCCATGAGCCGCAGCAGGACGCCCCTGTTCTTGACGAGATTCGCTACGCCCAATACCAAGTGCAGCAATGTCACCAATGCAAAAAGCCACGCAGGGATGCGGAACCATAACCACGGAATGAGACCAGTGAATACCCCTGGAATGCCGCCAAGTGCAATCCAGCCCGCAGCCACGAGCGCGCGCCTTCCAATGCGCGCTACGGATGCCCACTTAGGCTCACGCCACAGGTCTACGGGTGCCATGAATGCGACGGACATGCTGCCTCCTCGATTCGAGTATGCCGTGTGGCGCTAATCAGTGGGCGCTCCAATGCATAGAACGTGCCCCTCCGTGAACGTCCCGTCTGGAGTGACACGCACTTGCACGATGCTGAGGGACGCTGGCAAAGGCCACATCCGCGACGCCGCATGCACGGGGAACCCCATGGCCGCACCCAGGGCGGACTTGATGGCCACCGCGTGCGAGACCACCACCACGGAGTGGGCCTTCGCTCCCCCACTACGGGCGTGTTCCGCTGCAAGCTCCTCAAGGAAGGCTCTTGTCCGTGCATAGACGTCCGCGATGGATTCGCCATCCGGTGCGGGAACGTCTCCGTCTTGCCACCGAAGGATCGCGTCACCGTCTCGCGCTATTGCCTGCTCGGCCGTAATGCCTTCCCACTGCCCAAAATCTACTTCGCGCACCCGCGCGTCAGTTTCCACATGAGCGCCGATGCGCCTTCCCACTGCCGCAGCGGTCTCTTGAGTGCGGACCATGGGCGAGGCGATGATTCTGCTTGGCCGCGCCACGCGCTCCCACGTGTCCCTGCCGATGCGGTACACGGCATCGGCGGCCTTTGCGGCTTGAATGCGGCCTTCGCTATTGAGTGAAGGCCCGGGCACCGAGGAACCTGACAACACGTGGGTAGCGGTCATATCGGTGACACCGTGGCGCACAAAGATCACCGTCAACGGCTCAAGGAACACGCGGCCTTGAAGGTCTGCGAGGCGCGGCGGCGCCGGGACACCGCCAGGAGTGGCACCCGCTGGTGCTTGCGACTCCGGAGCCTCTACCTCGTCCGAGTACTCAGGGCCAACGATGGCCTCGCTGACATGGTCGCGTTCGATGCGCTCAGCACGGGTGTCCATGGCTTCGTTGGCCAAAGCGTCCGCCGCCTTGTTGCGTTCGCGCGGGATCCACTCAAACGTGACCTGGGCACCGCGCAGCACTTCACGCGCACGTAGAGCGAGCGGTTGCATGTCCGGGTGCTTGATCTTCCACCGGCCAGACATTTGCTCCACCACCAACTTGGAATCCAAACGCACGGTGATGCTCGCGTCCGGATCAATGGCCCGCGCTGCTACGGCACCCGCAATGAGCCCGTTGTACTCCGCGACGTTATTGGTGGCAGTGCCGAGGAAGCCCGCGCGCTCGGCGAGCACCTTGCCGGTATCAGCGTCCCGAACCACTGCCCCGTAGCCTGCCGGCCCGGGATTGCCCCGCGACCCGCCGTCGGCCTCAATGACGAGGCGACGGGTCACGCGTGCACTCCCCGCAC
>JAEYYZ010000153.1 GCA_023428185.1 Actinomycetes bacterium | reverse complement strand
GCCCGAACGGAACGGCTGCTCACGGTTCCACACGGGAAGCCAAGTGGCCTCAATGGTGCGGAAGTCGTAGCGGTTCTCGTCGGCGGTTTCGGGTGCGGAAGTCACCCGCAGATTCTACCGAGCAGTTGCTGCGGCTCTTAGCCCAGCAACGTCACATTCACCACCACGTCAAGTTTGCTGTCGGAACCCGCGAACACTCCCGAGATGGGTGGTACGTCGCTGTACTCGCGAGCGCGCGCCACGATCACGTGGTGATCGCCCACTTCTTTGTCGTTGGTGGGGTCAAAACCAAACCAGTCACCCGTCCACCACTCCACCCATGCATGAGACTCGCCACGCACCATTTCCCCCACCGCGGCATCTGGCCGGGGGTGGAGATAACCGGAGACATAGCGGGCAGGGATGCCGATGTGTCGCAGCGCGCCAATGGCAAGGTGCGCAAAGTCTTGACACACTCCTGACTTGGCTTCCCACGCGTCGCGTGCTGGTGTGTGCACGCTCGTGGAACCCGTGACGTAGCTGACCTGGTCGTGGACAAAGTCGCAAATGGCGCGAGCCGCTCCGTCGGGAGTGAGCCGGCCACCCGCATCAGCCGCGAACTCCCGCAATTCCTCGGTGGGTTCCGTTGCCGCAGAATTCACCAGGTACTCGGCCAACAGGTCCTGGAACACTGGCCCGGAGAGGTCATCCCAACCCACGCGCTCTTCACGCGCTGGCGTAGGTGTGACCTCTACTTGGCTCGTTGCGGTCACGGTGAGCGCCCGGTGAGTTTCGGTCACTTCAAACACCACCACGTCGGTCTCCCAATAGTCACGGTACGTGGAGCGCCATGACACTGGCGAAATGTCGATCTTGGACTCCAACACCCGCTGACGCGGCAACCATGCGGGCGTGAGCCGCGCCTCGTTATAAGACGTAGGCACCGCCCGCTCGTAATCAAAGCTGGTGCGGTGAACGATCTTGAGCACGCTCATACAGCCTCCTGGCTCCATAGAGCCGATGCCGGCAAGAAGAATCTGTCACGGATGAGGTCCGATGCCAGGGCACACGCCCGCTGAACCTCCTGCATTTGCCCTGGTAGATCGTCAAGAATGTCGGTGACTCGCTGATACTCAAGGTTGGTGCGCGCTCGCCCTAGCGCTAGCCGGGCTTGATCCGTGAGCGAGTCCCGCTGAGTGCCGGGCTCGATCAGTGTCAGCGTGGTCTCGGCCTTGTCGAGGTTGTACGCGATGGAGCGCGGGAAGAGCCTGTCCACAATGAGGAACTCGGCTGCGCGCTCCTCTGTCACCAGCGACCGCACTGTCCGCAAGTACGCCTCGTGCGCCGAACACGAGCGCAGCAAGGTGGTCCAGTTGGGGCCGATGGTGCCTTCAAGGGACCGCGTCATGAGCAAGCGCGCAATCATGTCTGCGCGCTCAAGCGAGCGGCCCAACTCCATGAAGTGCCAAGCATCGTCCCTGGACGTGGTGGCACTGGAAAGCCCCCACACCACCCCAGCACGTTCACGCACCCACGCAAAGTAGTCGTGCGGCCTGGGGGTGCGAGAGCGCGCGCCCAATTGCATCCAGGTGGTGTTGAGGGACTCCCACACCTCGGTGGAAATCACCTCACGTGCGCGGCGGGCGTTCTCACGAGCGGCCGTCAAGGTCCCGGCAATGGACGATGCCTTGGTCACATCAATAGCGAGAAGGTCCAGTACGTCTTGGCGCGTCACGGGCGGCTCGAAGTTCACGTGCATCACGGCCAGCAAGGAGGCGTTGGCTGTGGGCTCGTCTACCCACGGATCTTCCAGGAGCACGTTGAAGTGGACATCCAGCAACCGCGCGGTGTTGTCGGCCCGTTCCACGTAGCGGCCAATCCAAAACAGCGACTCCGCAATGCGGCTCAGCATGCTCCGCTCCCTTGCTGTTGTTGCTGCATCTGTTGCTGCCCGTGTACCCAGTCTTCAGGATGGGTGGACTGCGGAACGGGCGTCACTCCCCCAAACTCCACTCTGGATTCGGGCGCGGGCACCGAGCCGCGGTGACGCACCCCGCCGAGCACCCACGTGTCCTTGGAGCCGCCGCCTTGAGAGGAGTTCACAATGAGTTGGCCGCGTTGCAAGGCCACGCGCGTGAGACCGCCGGGCAACACCCATACTTCGTCACCGTCGTTGATGGCGAAGGGCCTGAGGTCCACGTGGCGCGGCTCCAGCCCTTCGGGCGTCAGGGTGGGCACTGTAGACAGTTGCACTACAGGCTGCGCGATCCAGCCGCGAGGGTCCGCACTGATCTCGGCGCGCACCTTTTCCAATTCCGTGGCGCTGGCAGCTGGCCCAATGGTGACTCCCTTGCCGCCTGCGCCATCTACCGGCTTGACCACCAACTCGTGGAGCCTATCCATGACTTCTTCCCTGGCATCGGGCTCTTCGAGGCGCCAGGTGTCCACGTTGGGAAGGATGGGCTCTTCGCCCAAGTAATACCGAGTGAGCTCGGGCATGTAGGTGTAGATGAGTTTGTCGTCGGCCACGCCGTTACCCACGGCGTTGGCGATGGTGACGTTTCCTAGCCGCGCCGCGTGCATGATGCCGGGAGCGCCCAGGGCGGAATCGGGACGGAACACCACGGGGTCCAAGAAGTCGTCGTCTACGCGGCGGTAGATCACGTCCACGCGGCGGCGGCCTGCCGTGGTGCGCATGTACACGCGGCCGGCGTGAGTCTCGAGGTCACGGCCCTCCACCAACTCCACGCCCATGGTGCGCGCCAACAATGAGTGCTCGTAGTACGCGGAATTGAAGACGCCCGGAGTGAGCACCACGATGGTGGGGTCTTCCACCCCATCCGGCGCGGCCTTGGCCAGGGATGCCCGCAAGCGGCGCGAGTACTCCAGCACCGGCCGCACACCCATCGCCCCAAAGAGATCCGGGAACATCTGCGACATGGCGCGGCGGTTGGACAGCACGTAACTCACCCCGGAGGGCACACGCACGTTGTCTTCAAGGACTCGCCATATTCCGTGTTGGTCGCGTACGAGGTCGATGCCCGAGACGTGCACCCGCACACCATTGGCAGGCTCAATCCCCGCTACTACGCGGTGAAAGTACTGAGACGTGGTGAGCAGCCTGCGCGGCACTATGCCCTCGGTCACGCACCGCTGCGAGCCATACACGTCGGCCAAGAACGCCTCGAGAGTCCGCACGCGCTGGGCCACGCCTGGGGAGATGATGTCCCACTCGTCGGCACCCACTACGCGGGGCACAATATCGAGCGGAAACGGGCGCTCCTCGCCGGCATGGTCAAAGGTGACGCCTTGAGCCAAATAGGTATTTGCCAGGGATTCTGCTCGGGATTGGAGGTCCTCCCCGGACATCCTGCCAATCTCCGCGTAGACCTTTTCGTAGGGGTCGCGAACCTGCCCGTTGACGTCCATCGCCTCATCCCACGCAGACGACGGGACGTAACTGGTCCACGGAGTCGAGGCGGGTTGCGCGGTCATGGCCTCAGCCTATGCATTGACGCGTGTCCGGC
>JAEYYZ010000129.1 GCA_023428185.1 Actinomycetes bacterium | reverse complement strand
CCGGAGACTTTGGCCTAGTAGTGGGCGTGGATCGGGGGGCCGGGCCTGCGGAGTTGCTGGAGGCAGGAGCGGACTTTGTTGTCAATGACTTGCTGGAGTTGGTGGCGTCATGAAGGCCTACATCCGTCAACCAGGTGACGTGAGCCTGCCAGAGTTTGTAGACCGGTTGCGCTTTCCCGTAGAGCCGTGGCGGCTCGTGGAGACCAGCTTCAATGAAGACGACTTAGGCACTACGGAGTCCCTGTTCTCGGTGGGCAATGGCTACCTAGGTTTGCGCGGCAATATCTCCGAGGGTCACGACGCCTTTGCTCATGGCACCTTCATCAACGGCTTCCACGAGACGTGGCCCATCAAGCACGCCGAAGAGGCTTTTGGGTTTGCCCGCACTGGACAAACCATCGCCAACGTGCCGGATGCCAAGATCATGCGCCTCTACGTGGACGACGACCCATTGTTGCTGTCCGTGGCAGATCTGGCTGAGTACGAGCGAGCGCTCGACATGGCCAATGGCGTGCTCACCCGCAGCCTGATCTGGCGCACGCCGTCAGGAAACCGCGTCAAGGTGAAGACGACGCGCATGGTGTCCTTCACTCATCGCCATGTGGCGATCATGACGTACGAAGTCTCCGTGCTCGATGCGCCCGCACCCGTGGCTATTTCCTCCCAACTGCTGAATCGCGCCGCCGGAGTGGACGAGTACCGCTCCAACAAGGACGCCGACGACTTCTTTGACCCCCGCAAGGGCGATCTCTTTGCGGATCGCGTGTTGGTGCCCCGTCTGCACCAGAGCGATGGCGCCCGGGCAACCTTGGGATACGAGTGCGCCAATTCAGGGATGACCCTTGCTGTCTCCATGGAACACATGGTCACGTGCGATGCGCCCGTCACTCACGAGGCACACGTTGAAGAGGACTACGCCAAAGACGTGTTCCAGGCTCGCCTCGAGCCCGGGCAGGTTCTGCATGTCACCAAAGTGGTGAGCTACCACACCTCGCGTTCGGTGCCGCCTCGCGAGTTGGCGGAACGGTGTCATCGCACGCTGGACCGGGTCAAAGGTGAAGGAGTCCAGCAACAGTTCACCGAGCAGCGGCAGTGGCTTGACGAGTTTTGGAAGCGATCGGACGTGCGCATTGGTGGCGATGATGGCATGCAACAGGCCGTGCGCTTCAACCTGTTCCACTTGGCCCAAGCAGGGGCACGTGCCGACGGTCGTGGTATCCCCGCTAAGGGCGTCACCGGCTCTGGCTACGGTGGGCACTACTTTTGGGACACCGAGATCTACGTGCTCCCGTTCTTCACGTACACGATGCCTGGAGCGGCTCGCAACGCGTTGAGGTTCCGTTATGGACTGCTCCCGGCGGCCGAACGCAGAGCCGCGGAGCTCGCCCAGTTTGGCGCGCTCTTCCCGTGGCGCACCATCAGTGGCGAGGAAGCATCGGCCTATTACGCGGCGGGCACCGCTCAGTACCACATCAATGCGGACGTGGCCTATGCGATCGATAAGTATGTGCGTGCCAGCGGTGACGAAGACTTCTTGGCCCGCGAAGGAATTGACGTGTTGGTGCAGACCGCGCGTATGTGGGCGGACTTGGGGTTCTGGCGACACGTGCAGGGCGAAGAGCCGTCGTTCAGGATTCACGGTGTGACAGGGCCTGATGAGTACAACACCGTGGTGAACGACAACTTGTACACCAACGTCATGGCCCGTTTCAATCTGCGTTGCGCGGCCCGCTGGGTCCACGCGCTGGCGGAGCGCTGGCCTGCCGAGCATCGCGCCATGGTGAAACGCTTGGGCCTCACTGACGATGAGGTCGCCGAGTGGGAACGTGCCGCGCAAGGCATGGCGATCTTGTGGGAAGAACGCTTGGGGATTCATCCTCAAGACGCCCAATTCAATCAGCGCGAAATGTGGGACTTGGCTAATACCCCGCCAGAGAAGCGCCCTCTCTTGCTGCACTTCCACCCCTTGGTGATATACCGCTTCCAGGTGCTCAAACAGGCCGACGTGGTGCTCGCCTTGGTGCTCTTGAGTGACGAGTTCACGGCTGAAGAGAAGAAGGCAGATTTCGACTACTACGACCCGATCACCACTGGCGATTCCACCTTGTCCGGAGCGGCTCAAGGAATCATCGCCGCGGAGGTGGGGTATCACGAGCTGGCGTTGAGTTACTTCTGGGATTCCGTACTGGTGGACCTTGGCAACTTGCACGGCAACACCTCGGACGGCATCCATGTGGCCTCCACAGGGGGAGTCTGGGCCGCTCTTGTCTATGGGTTTGGCGGGATGCGCGACCAAGGCGAGGTGCTGAGCTTTGATCCGAGATTGCCTGCGGCGTGGGACTCGCTGAGTTTCGCGGTGACGGTGCAAGGCTCGCGTGTGCGAGTGAACCTGACTCAACAACACCTGGAGCTGTCCATTGAGGAGGGTCCCGCAGTGGCCGTGGAGGTACGCGGAGAGCGGTTTGTCGTTTCCGCTGCCGCGCCTACCGAGGTGCCGCTCGCGCATCAAGGCCCGCGTATCCCTGGCGGCCCTCACGCGGAGACCGTGCACGGATCTGTGCGCGAGGACGGCTCGGTCATCACTCTCTCGTTGCCCGCCAATGTGGTTGCGGCGGAGAGCGACGATGCCGCGATGGACGCCACCGGAGGGTAATGAGTCCCTTGTCCCACGCGTGATGGGAAGTTTCGCGCCAGAATCGTACTTGTGCACCCAGTTGTGAGCGGTAACATTTTGAGCGGTAGCCCTCACGCGATGTGGCGTGGCGGGCGCATTGAACCGGTACGGGCATAGGCGCCCGAGCGGTGACGTGACAGAAGGAGAGGCTCCAGTGGGCCAGCAGCAAGGCGGCAAAGCCGCATACGTCATTGGTGTGGACTTTGGGACCCTGTC
>JAEYYZ010000033.1 GCA_023428185.1 Actinomycetes bacterium | reverse complement strand
TCGGGGGACAGGGCTGCATCTTGGGGACGCAATACGTACTGGACCGGGAAGCGCCAACCGGCTGCGGCATCGGCCACTTCAAGGTGGTCAGCCGAGGGAAGGGTCTCCAGCAGATCCAACACGGTGGGCCCGGTGTACCAGTCCATGTGGGTGGAGCGCTCGGCCACGTTGTCGCCTAGCAGGGCGCTCACCGGGACAGTGGTGACTTCAAGACCCAAGCGTGAGGCGTGCTCCGCGACGTCGGCGGCAATGCGCGCAAAAGGAGCCTGGTCAAAGTCCAACAAGTCAATCTTGTTCACGGCCACAATGACGTGCGGCACGCGCAGCAGGGCGGCCACAGCCAGGTGACGGCGAGTCTGCTCCACCACTCCGGTGCGGACGTCGATCAACACCACCAGGGCATCGGCCGTGGACGCGCCGGTCACGGTGTTGCGGGTGTACTGCACGTGACCGGGGCAGTCCGCGAGGATGAACGTGCGGCGCGGCGTGGAGAAGTACCGGTACGCCACGTCAATGGTGATGCCTTGCTCGCGTTCTGCGCGCAGGCCATCCGTGAGCAGGGCAAGGTCTACGCCCTCGCCACCGCGCTCGCGGGTGACGCGTTCCACGGCCTCATAAGCATCCGCGAGGATCGACTTGGTGTCATAGAGCAGCCGGCCCACGAGCGTGGACTTGCCGTCGTCAACCGAGCCTGCCGTGGCAAAACGCAACAGTGACGTGGCGTTGGAATCGGGAATCGTGGCCACAGTGTCGAGGACCGTCATTAGAAGTAGCCCTCCTTCTTGCGGTCTTCCATGGCCGCTTCACTCATGCGGTCGTCCGCGCGCGTGGCGCCACGCTCGGTGATGCGAGTAGCGGCCACCTCGGCAATGACATCGGCCACCGTGGCCGCGGTGGACTCCACTGCTCCCGTGCAGGAAGCATCGCCCACGGTGCGGTACCTCACCACGCGGGACTCTAGGGTCTCCGTAGCCTTGCGGGCCACGGCCGGGTGGTCGGTGAGGAGCATGCCGTCGCGCTGGAACACCTCACGCTCGTGGGCGTAGTACAGCCCTGGCAATTCAATGCCTTCGCGCTCGATGTACCGCCACACGTCAAGCTCCGTCCAGTTGCTCAACGGGAACACGCGCACATGCTGGCCCGGCAAGTGACGAGTGTTGTACAGGCTCCACAGTTCGGGGCGCTGGTTGCGCGGGTCCCATTGACCAAACTCATCGCGCAGTGAGACCACACGCTCCTTGGCGCGGGCCTTCTCTTCATCGCGCCGGGCGCCGCCAAAGACCACGTCGTAGCCGTGTCCGGTGATGGCGTCGAGCAACGGAATGGTCTGCAGCGGATTGCGGGTGCCGTCTGGGCGTTCACGCAAGCGGCCGTCGTCAATGTAGTCCTGCACGCTCGCGACCTGGAGGCGCAGGCCCAACCGCTCCACCGTACGGTCACGGTACTCAAGCACCTCGTCAAAGTTGTGGCCAGTGTCCACGTGAAGCAGCTCCACGGGCACGCGTCCGGGCCAAAACGCCTTGGTGGCCAAGTGCAGCACCACCACGGAGTCCTTGCCTCCGGAAAAGAGAATGACCGGCTTGCGGGCGGTAGCCACTGCCTCGCGAATGATGTGGATACCCTCAGACTCGAGCGCGTCGAGGGTGGACAGTCCCGTCTGAAGTGCCGCGCCGCTCATTCGTGAATCCCACATTCAGTCTTGTCTTGGCCCGCCCAGCGGCCAGCGCGCGGGTCCTCGCCTGGAGCCACCGCGCGGGTGCAAGGACCACAGCCGATGCTCGGGTAACCCTGGGCAACCAGCGGGTTGCGAGGAAGGTTGTTGTCCACTTGGTACTGCTCAATCTGCGCGTCGCTCCACAAAGCGAGCGGATTGATCTTGACCAACCCGTGCTTAGCGTCCCATTGCACCACTGGCATCTCGGCGCGCGTAATGGCGTCTACGCGCCGCGCCCCGGTGACCCAAGCGTCGTATCCAGCAAGCGAACGTTGCAACGGTTCCACCTTGCGCAAAGCGCAGCACAGGTTGGGGTCGCGGTCGTGGAGCTTCTCGCCGTATTGGGCATCCTGCTCGGCCACCGTCTGTGCGGGCAACGCATTCACAACGGTGATGGGAAAACTGCGGGAAGCGATATCGCGCGTGGCCAACGTTTCGGGAAAGTGGTACCCGGTCTCCAAGAACAGAATGTCCACCCCGGGAAGGCGCTGGGCGAACAAGTGGGGGAGGATCGTGTCTTGCATGGACGATGCCACGGTCAGCCGCTTGCCAAAGGTCGCCACAGCCCAGTCAGCAATGTGCGCGGCTGAGGCGTTCTCGAGGCGCTCGTTGACTTCCGCCGCAGTGGTCTCATTCCACACGGTGGGATTGAGCAAGGTCAGGTGGAGACTCACTTGATGAGCTCCTCTTCCACCCTGAAGGCCCAGTCCGCGAAGGCCTCGTCCACTTCGCGAGTGGCAAGGTAATTGCGGGTGACGCGCTCAACGTACTCAGGCATGCCATCGGCCTTGACCTTGTGGCCCCGAATCTTGCGGCCAAACTCGTTGTCGTCGCCACGGCCCAAGCGTCCGCCCAGCAAGACCTGGAAGCCCGGCACTTGCTCGCCAGACTCGTCGTCGAGCACCAATTGGCCCTTGAATCCAATGTCCGCCACTTGAATGCGCGCGCAGGAGTTGGGGCAACCGTTGACGTGCACCGTGATGGGGGTGTCGAGTGTGGGGAACTGCTCGTCGAGCTTCTTCACTACTTCCCGTGCGGTGGCCTTGGTTTCCACGATGGCGAGCTTGCAGTACTCGATACCCGTGCAGGCGATGACGTTGCGGTGGAACTCGCCGGGGCTGGATTCGAGTTCGAGAGCGCGCAAACCGTTGACTACGGCATTGACGTTCGCCTGGGGAATGTCCAGGATGAGGATCTTCTGCAACGGAGTGAGGCGGATGCGGTTGGACCCCGCGGCTTCAGCAAGGTCCGCGATGGCGTTGAGGGTTTCACCAGAGATGCGGCCCGCTACAGGCGCCACGCCTACGTAGTAATTGCCGTCCTTTTGCTCGTAGATTCCCACGTGGTCGCCCCGGTCGCCCGGCTTGGCTTGTTGCGGCGCGGGACCGTCAGGCAGCTTCCACCCCAAGTAGTCGTCCTCAAGCACTTGGCGGAACTTCGCTGCACCCCAGTCCTTCACCAGGAACTTGAGGCGGGCGCGGTTGCGCAAGCGGCGGTAGCCGTGGTCGCGGAAGATTCCCGTGACACCTGCCCACACCTCGGCCACTTTGTCAGGCTCTACAAAGGCACCAAGCCGCACACCCAAGTGCGGGTTGATGGACAAACCACCACCCACCCACAGGTCGTAACCGATGCCCAACTCGGGGTGTTCCACCGCGCATAGTGCGATGTCTTGCACCTCATGCAGGATGTCCGGAACGCGCGTCCCAGTGATGGCTGTCTTGAACTTGCGGGGCAAGTTGGAGAACTCCGGGTTGCCAATGCCGCGGTCAATGATGGCGCGAATGTGTGGCGTGGGATCGATGAGTTCGTCCTTGGCGACGCCCGCAACGGGGGAGCCCAAGATCACGCGGGGCACGTCACCACACGCTTCCGTGAGGAGTAGACCGCAGGCTTCCACCAAGCGGAACACCTCCGGGACGTCCTCAATCCGGATCCAGTGCAACTGAATGTTCTGGCGGTCGCTGACATCGGCCGTGCTGCGTCCAAAGCGAATGGACACGTCCGCGATGACCCTGGCTTGCTCCACTGACAACTGTCCGCCGTCTGAGCGAACACGCAACATGAAGTACTCGTCGTCAAGTTGGTGCGACTCAAGAATGGCCGTCTTGCCGCCATCAATCCCGGGACGACGCTGGGTGTAAAGCCCCCACCAACGGAACCGGCCCCGCAGATCAGTGGGAGGGATAGACCAGAAACCCCACTTGGAATACATGTTCTCTATACGGGTGCGGACCTCAAGGGGATCACCCACGGACTTGAACTCTTCGTTGGGGTTGAGGGGGGTGCGGTCGCCCGATGCCCACTGCCCGTCACGAGCGGCGGTGTTCTTGCGTAGCGCTGCCTCGCGGGTACGGATGAGACGCGCCTCTTCGCGGTGGCGGCGGCGCTCCTCAGCCTCGGCCACGGCGGCCTCGGATACGGGTGCGGGCGCGCGCGTACCCGGGTCTACGTCAGTCTCGGTGTGAGAACTCACCGATCCTCCTCGCGGAGTTCAGTGGGCCTTGGCTTACCGTGCGCGATGCGCTCGGCTGGCCGAGCGCCCAGGGCTACACAGGATGAGTGTCCGTGGGCGACTAGGCCGAAAGACACATGACACAGCACACGCAGCACATCTCAGAGGAGGCGTTCTGGGTGGTGTTCACGCGGCAAGTGTGCCACAGGTCACACGCCATGCGCCACCGCCTTGCCCTTGCGGCGCATGCTGCTGGTCCTCAACCGGAGTAGCGTTGGGCATCGGACCAGCGGAACGGTCCGGACAAATACCTGTCTATACTTTGGGCCGTTCCGTCCGCGCGCCTTCTTCCAGGGGGTGCAATTGACGTTGGAGAATCCGCGTGACCTATGACCGTCCCTTGCGCGTCGCCATCATTGGCGCCGGCCCGGCTGGCACTTACGCCGCCGACATCTTGTCCAAATCTGACGTCCCGGTAGAGATCGACATCATCGAACGCTTGCCTGCGCCGTTTGGTCTGGTGCGGTACGGAGTCGCCCCCGATCACCCTCGCATTAAGCAGATCATTGTGGCGCTTGCCAACGTGCTGGGACGCGGCGACATCCGTCTCTTGGCCAACGTCAACATTGGCACGGACTTGACTCTCCAAGATCTCCGCGAGCACTACGACGCGGTGATCTTTGCCACCGGCGCGTTCAAGGATGCCGACCTCAACATCCCTGGTATTGACCTCGATGGCTCGTATGGCGCCGCGGACTTTGTGAGTTGGTTTGACGGGCACCCCGACGTCCCCCGCACCTGGCCTTTGACGGCCAAGGAAGTAGCCATTTTTGGAGTAGGAAACGTGGCCTTGGATGTGGCCCGCATCCTCGCCAAGCACCCCAAGGACTTGTTGCCCACGGAGATTCCTGACAACGTCTTGAAGGGCCTCGAGGCCTCGCCTGTGACCGACGTTCACGTCTTTGGGCGGCGCGGTCCGGCCCAAGTGAAGTTCTCCCCCCTGGAGTTGCGCGAGTTGGGTCACGTGCCCGATGTGGACATCATCGTCTACCCCGAGGATTACGAATTCGACGAGGGTTCGATGGCCGCTGTGGACGCCCACCACCAGACCAAGCAAGTGGTGAAGACCCTCACCGACTGGACTCTCAAGGAGCCCACGGGTGCCTCGCGTCGCATTCACTTGCACTTCTTGCAGTCCCCTCACGAGATTCTGGGACGGGACGGCAAAGTGACTGGAGTGCGCGTTGAGCGCATGGAGCTCACGGGCGACGGCAACGCGCGTGGGACCGGCACGTACATCGACTACCCAGTGCAGGCGGTGTACCGCGCCGTGGGGTACTGGGGCACGCCCATTGATGGCGTTCCCTTTGACCACTCCCGCGGCACCATCGCCAACGTGGCTGGCAGGGTGGTGGACGAATCGGGTGCCGTGGTGCCTGGTTTCTACTCCACCGGCTGGATCAAGCGTGGACCTGTAGGTCTCATTGGGCACACCAAGTCCGACGCCTCCGAGACCATTGCCAATCTGGTGGAAGACGCGGCCTCTCTCTACGAGCACTCCCAAGCCGGGCCTGAGCAGTTGAGCCCTGACAACGTCATGCGGTTGCTCAAGGATCGCGGCGTTGAAGTGATTGAGTGGTCGCAGTGGGAGGTGCTGGACGCCCACGAGCGCGCTCTTGGTGAGGCTCAAGGACGTGAGCGCATCAAGGTGGTGCCACGTGAGGAGATGGTGAACATCTCTTTGGGTCGTTCCTGACACGGACGGAGCCAGCCTTGTGCTGGAACAGTGCTGGCTCACCGCCCGTTCTTGAGTTGCAAGCCAACGCGGCTACGCCAGAGGGGGATTGAGCCAGGAGGAGCACGGTGGAAAGCGGACGCTACTTCAACGGAGCCAAGACCTTTGGTCTGTTTGTGCTCATGTGGGTGGTGTTGCTTGGAATCGGCTCGTTTGTAGCAGGCGGCAAGTACCTCTGGGCGTTCGCCCTGCTTTCCGTTGCGGGCACCGCGTATGGGTACTGGAACTCGGACACACTCGCGTTGCGCGCTATGCATGCACGCCCCGTCACCGAAGTCGAACAGCCGGCGATCTACCGCATTGTGCGTGAGTTGTCCCGGGAGGCCAACCAGCCGATGCCTCGGCTCTACATTTCCCCCACGTCGGCTCCCAACGCCTTTGCTACTGGCCGTAACCCCCAAAACTCTGCCGTGTGTTGCACGGAAGGCATTCTTGAGCTCTTGGACGAGCGGGAGCTGCGCGGGGTACTGGGTCACGA
>JAEYYZ010000017.1 GCA_023428185.1 Actinomycetes bacterium | reverse complement strand
TTTCAGAGTCGGCTGGTGAAGAGCCAAACCGTCATGTGGTGATCCGGCCCAACGAGGCTTGATTCGAGGGCCTGGGTGACTCGGGAATCGGTGAGGTGCGCGATGTTTCACGTGAAACATCGGTGCGCCCACGACGGCCCCGAATGCTACCCAAGCATCGCCAGCGCGTATCACCGTAGGAGCTTGCTCCATGGCTGACACCAACGAGACCACGCCTTGGCAACCGCCAGGCGACGTGAGAGAACGAGCCACGGCCCTCCTCGCCAGTGATCCGCTGAACGAGAGCGACACGGTACGTGACTACTTTGGCGACTCCTTCTCGCGCGTACGAGACTTTGCGCACCTGCTCGCCGTAGAAGGGGAGACCCGCGGCTTGCTGGGGCCGCGTGAGTACGACCGCCTTTGGGAGCGACACATCCTCAACTCTGCTGCAGTCGTGCCTTTTCTTCCCCCGGGCACTGTCGCCGACGTCGGCTCCGGCGCGGGTCTGCCCGGAGTAGTGATCGCGGCCATGTCTCCGGCGCGTGCCGTGATTCTGATCGAGCCCATGGAGCGGCGCGTTGCATGGCTCCAAGATGTCTCAGCTGCCTTGGCGCTGGACAACATTGAGGTGGTCCGGGGGCGGGCTGAGGAACTGCAGTTGCAGGTCGCTTGTGTGACCGCGCGTGCCGTTGCGTCGGTGGACAAACTGGTGAAGTGGTGCCGCCCCTTGGTTGAACCGGGGGGAGAGATGGTGTTTCTGAAGGGCCGCTCCGCCAACGACGAGCTGGCCAGCGCACGGCACTTCCTGCGCAAGGTGCGGTGGGACGCCGAGGTTCATCAAGCGAGCACCATTGCGGGACTTGAGCCCACCACGATCGTTCGACTCCACCGCTCCTAGCTGCTCGCACGCACCAGAGGGCGACTCTGGTTGGACCGGGCGGGTGACGCGAGCAGGGCCTCAGAGCGCCGTCCTCGCAAAGTTTTTCAACTTTCTCGTCCCCAGTGCTGTCCACAGGTTCTCGCCGGTTCCTCAACGGGTTCGCGCGTGAGATCCGACGCCTGTCCACAGCCAGCGCTCGCTCGCCGAGTTACCCACAGCACAACGGTGAATAACTCCCACCCATTGGGTTTGCACGCATCATGTTTCACGTGAAACATTGGCCCTTCGACTGACCAGTGAGTGTCGCTGGGCGATGGTCCGACTCAGGCCCTGGTGGCCAATCTACGTCACACCATGGCCGCTCTACATGGCGACGGACAACGGCCCGCTCGCAAGGCAAACGATGTAAGGAGTGCTACCCGGTGGAGCTACACGAGACCTTGGGACATCAAGAGCCAGCACCCTCAACCGTCATGAGCACCTCGCCACATCGGCAGCACGTGCCGCCGTTTGACGCTGCGAGCCTGCGCGGGGAGGGCTCGGCCAGTTCGGCGCGCGGGGGCCACGTTTCACGTGAAACATCAACGGCGGACGATGCCTTTGCTCGCATCAGCGCCGACGACGATAGCCCGCTGGCTGCCGAACTGCTGGAGAACGAGCGCCGTCGCCGGGAACTAGCAGCGGCGGATTTCCCACGCCCCGCGAGGACACGAGTCATCACCGTCTCGAATCAAAAGGGAGGGGTGGGAAAGACCACCACCTCGGTCAACGTCGCCGCAGCCCTCGCGAGCAGGGGAGCGCGGGTGTTGGTGATTGACAGTGACCCTCAAGGAAATGCCTCCACCGCACTAGGAGTGGATCACCGCAGCGGCACTCCTTCCATCTATGAGGTGCTGCTCGAGGAAGTCCCACTCGCTGACGTGATGCAACAGTGCCCCGACATCGAGACCTTGTGGTGCGTGCCCGCCACGATTGACTTGGCAGGAGCAGACATCGAGTTGGTCTCCGCTGTCCGACGTGAGTACCGGCTCCAGGGTGCCATCAATGAGTTTCTTGCCAATCAGGGGCGCGACTTCGATTATGTGTTTGTGGACTGCCCACCCAGCCTGGGCCTTCTCACGCTCAACGCCATGGTGGTTGCTACAGAGGTGCTGATCCCGATCCAGTGCGAGTACTACGCGCTTGAGGGCTTGACCCAGCTCATCAAAACTGTCGACATGGTGCGCAAGCACCTCAATCCCCAGATTCACGTCTCGACCATCGTCCTCACGATGTACGACTCCCGCACCAATTTGGCGCGAGAGGTCGCGACCGAGGTCCGCACGCACTTCCCCGATCAAACCCTTGAACAGACGGTGCCGCGAGCGGTGCGTGTCTCTGAGGCACCGAGCTTTGGCCAAACGGTCATCACCTACGACCCCCACTCCAATGGCGCGCTCGCTTACCTAGCGATCGCCCAAGAGATTGCCAAGCGAGGCCAACAGGCCGCCGAAAGCGAGAGCGCATCATGAGCACTTCCAAGCCCCGACTCGGCCGTGGCCTTGGCGCGCTGATTCCCACTGAGCCTCCTGCGACAACCGCTGGCATTGACCGTCCGCGAGACGTGTTCTTTGGTAACGACGATGCGGCGGAATCAGCGGCGTCGTCTCGCGGCCGCAAGACCAACCAGCCCAAGGGCGCGGCCCAGCAGGACTTGATGGCGGTCCCGGGCGCGAGCTTTGCTCACGTCCCGGTCGACCAAATCGTTCCCAACCCGCGCCAGCCACGCACGGTCTTTGATCCCGAGTTGCTTGGTGAGCTCATCGGGTCCATCAAAGAGATTGGCGTTCTTCAGCCCATTGTGGTTCGCCCCAACCCTGCGGGCGAGGGCTACGAACTCATCATGGGCGAGCGACGCCTCAGGGCGTCACGGGAGGCGGGCCTCGCTGAGATCCCTGCCATCATCCGCAGCACCGAGGACGTGGCCATGCTGCGCGACGCCCTCGTGGAGAACTTGCACAGGGCCGAGCTCAATCCCCTTGAAGAGGCGGCCGCGTACCAACAGCTGCTGGATGACTTTGGGTTAACGCACGATCAGTTGGCCGAGCGACTGTCGCGCTCCCGGCCGCAGATCTCCAACACCTTGAGGTTGCTCAAGTTGCCACCCAAGGTGCAAACGCGAGTCGCCGCAGGTGTTCTCAGTGCCGGCCACGCCCGTGCACTCTTGGGCCTTGACAACGCCGACGCCATGGACCACTTGGCTTCCCGCATCGTCGCCGAGGGCCTTTCTGTACGCGCCACGGAGGAAGCCGTTTCGGTGGGCGTCAAGGCTCCCGCGGTCAAGAAGGGTTCCGTGCGCGCAGGAGGCCGCACAGCGGCTCTGGATGACCTCTCCGCGCGATTGGGGGATCATCTGGATACGCGAGTCAAGGTCCAACTCGGCAAGGCCAAGGGGAGCATCACCATCGACTTCGCCACGGTCGAGGACCTCAACCGCATCGTTGCCCTGATCGATCCCAAGGACCCCGGGGTCTTCTCGCGCTAGGGGCGAGGGGCGAGGGCCAAGGCGCTGAGGGTGACGGGCTAGCGGCTAGCAACTAGGACCGGTGACGCGCCAATGCGCCCGCGCACACGTCCTTGTAGAGCGCGCCCAGTTCCAGCCCTGCGGCCTCCACGGCTTGAGGGAACAGGCTGGTCTCGGTCATGCCCGGTGCGATGTTGATGTCGAGCACTTGTGCCTCACCCTCACCGTCCAGAATCATGTCGACGCGCGACAAGTCAGCAAGGCCCATGGAGCGGTGCACCGCCAACGCGGCCGCTTCCACCGCGGCGGCCTGAGCGGTGTCCAGCCGAGCCGGGGCAAAGTACTCGACCCGGCCCGGGTTGTACCTGGCGTCGTAGTCGTACGGCCCATCAGCGGCGATTTCCACGGCGGGCAAGACCCGGGCAGTGTCGCCGGAACCGATGACGGATACGGCGACCTCGATCCCGGAAACAGCCTCTTCGATCATCGCCATGTCGCCGTAAGCGAAGCAGTGCACAAGAGCTTGAGGTAAGGCTGCGGCATCAGACACAATCGACACACCAAGAGCAGAGCCACCGCGCGCTGGCTTGACCGCCACCGGCATGTCGAAGTGATCGGCGAGAGCACCAAGCACGTGCTCCGCTCCCACTTCTCTAAACAGGGACTGCGGGAATGTGGCAAAGTCCGGCGTGGCAACTCCAGCACGTTTGAGCACTGCCTTGGCCACGGGCTTGACCCACGCCACACGGGCCTCGTGAGAGCCGGTGCCCACAAAAGGCACCCCTAACAGTTCGAGCAATGCTTGAAGCGATCCGTCTTCGCCCGATGCCCCGTGCAGCAGCGGCCACACCACGGCCCCCTCGGGCAGTGCCCTTAAAGCAGGAATCAAGCCAGCGTCAACGTCGTGCAAAGAAACGCGCACCCCGTGGGATTCGAGCGCGTCCTTCACACGCCGGCCCGAACGCACCGACACGTCCCTCTCGTGGGACAGCCCGCCTGCGAGAACCATTACATCCATATCCGTCTCCCGTCCGTCACAGCCACGCCCATACCCTCACGCCATGTCTGGCGAGGGAAACTCCACCGTGCTGGTTCCCGCGCCGCCGGGGACACCAAAGATCCGCACCGTCTCGAGCTCTTGATCCACCACCCCGGCCAATCGCCGCACACCTTCCCGGATCCGATCCGGCGTGGGGTAGCAATACGACAAGCGAATATGGTCGGCGCCTTGGCCGTCGTAGTAGAACGCCGTGCCCGGCACATAGGCCACGCGGGCCGTCACTGCGCGCGGCAGCATGGACTTGCCATCGAGCCCCTCGGGCAGCTTGAGCCACACGTAGAAACCGCCAGAAGGCACGTTCCAGGTCGCCTCGGGAATCATCTCCTCAAGGGCGGAGATCATCGCATCGCGGCGCTCGCGGTATTGCTCCCGGAACTTCTTGATTTGGCCCTGCCAGTCGTGGTGGTCCAAGTAGCTCGTGATGGCCAGTTGGGACGCGTTGGACGGGCACAGAATGGCGGATTCCGATGCCAAGACCAGCTTCTCACGGACGGCGTGCGGAGCCACGGCCCAGCCCACGCGGAAGCCCGGCGCAAAGGTTTTGGAAAAGGAGCCAAGGTAGATGACACCCTCTGGACGCATCGACCGCAACGCAGGCAAGGGCTCATCATCAAATCCGAGCAGCCCGTAAGGGTTGTCTTCCAACACCAGCACGCCGTAGCGCTCACAAATGTCCAGCACGTGAGGGCGGCGCTCAAGTGACAAGGTCACGCCACCGGGATTATGGAAGTTGGGAACCGTGTAAAGGAACTTGACCCGCCGGCCTTCTGCGGCCAACCGGGCAAGCGTCGCCTCAAGCTCCGAAGGGATCAACCCGTCTGCATCCATGGGTACGTGCACCACGTCCGCCTCATGGGCCCTGAACACACCAAGCGCACCGACATAAGACGGAGCTTCGGCCACAATCACATCACCGGGGTCGATGAAGATCTTGGTGACAAGGTCCAGAGCCTGCTGAGAGCCGGTGGTGACCACCACGTCGTCCGGGTGAGCGGTGATGCCCTCCAAGGCCATCACCTGGGTGATGTGCTCCCGCAACGGCTCATAGCCCTGTCCGGAGCCGTACTGAAGAGCAGTCTCGCCTTGCTCCACCACCAGGCGGCGCATCATCTCGCCGATCTCATCAAGGGGAAGGCCGCCGATGTACGGCATGCCACCAGCGAGGGACACCACTTCAGGCCTGCTAGCCACAGCGAAGAGAG
>JAEYYZ010000007.1 GCA_023428185.1 Actinomycetes bacterium | reverse complement strand
GCGTGGACATCATCGTGGCCTGCCCCGGTCGTCTTGAAGACCTCATCAAGCAAGGTGAGCTCTCGCTCGACAACATCGAGGTCACTGTTATTGACGAGGCCGACCACATGGCGGACCTGGGGTTCTTACCTGGCGTCACGCGCATTCTGGCGGCCACGCCAGCGCACGGCCAGCGATTGCTCTTCAGCGCCACGTTGGATGGTGAAATCAACTCCCTCGTGCGCCGCTTCTTGCCCGATGCTGTGCGCCACGAAGCACCCGACGCTGAGGTCTCCTCCGGAGTCATGACCCACCGCGTGTTCCAGGTCAACTCTCAAGAAGACAAGAACGCCCTCGTACAGCACCTCGCTTCTGGTGAAGGCAAGCGCATCATGTTCACGCGCACCAAGCACCATGCCATGCGGCTCGCCAAACAGCTCACCGCCGCTGGCATTCCTGCCGTGGACCTTCACGGGAACTTGCAGCAACGTGCGCGAGACCGCAACCTCAAGATTTTCTCCACTCCCTTTGCTCAGGGCGGGGTCCGGGTGCTCGTCGCTACAGATGTGGCCGCACGCGGCGTGCACGTGGACGACGTGGAGCTCGTAGTGCACGTGGACCCGCCCGCTGAACACAAGGCGTACCTGCACCGTTCGGGCCGCACTGCGCGTGCTGGCGCGTCCGGGACCGTGGTCACCATCGCATTGCCTGCACAACGCAAAGACTTGGTGTCCGTGTTGCGGCGCGCAGAAATCAACGCTCCCATTGAGCGCACCGCCGCTCACACGCATGAGGTGAGTTCCTTGGTGGGTGCGCTCGCCGAGCGCGGCGAGCGCCGGGCGTTCAAGGACGAGTCCCGCAGCTTTGAACGCGGTGAGCGTGGACCGGGCCGGCCTGGGCGGCGACACAGCCGTGCACCCCGTGCCGCTGACTCCTCGGGTCAAAGCAATGAATCTCGCAAGGCTTCCGGGCCCTCACGCGGTCAGAGCGCTACGCGCTCGCAGTCTCCATCACGCCGCCGCCCAGCATCGAATGGCGCCTGGAAGGGCGCCACGCAGCGCTAACGCAAGGTGACGCCGTGGGGGTAGAGAAGCGCCCCTACGGCTGCGGGAGACCCAACGCAGTCCGGTACGCCGCCAAGTCCCTTGGCGTGCCTTCTGGGCTTTCAAGCACCCACTCCACCGTGCCATCGGCCGCGATGAGGAACGTGCCGCGATTGGCCAGCCCGCGCTCAGCATTGAACACCCCATAGGCCTGCGCGGTCTGGCCATGCGGCCAGAAGTCGCTGAGCATCACGCCTTCAAACGCGTTCTGCTCGGCCCATTCTTGGTTCACATACATCGAGTCACAGTTGATGATGAGCAGCGCGCTCACCGCTGCTTGAACGTCGGCGGCGTCGCGCAATTGCTCAACCTCGTACGTGCACACCGGGGAAAACGCCCAAGGAACGAACACCACCAGCACCCTGCCCCCTCGCAGCGCGCTGAGGCTGACAGTCCGTCCGTTCTGGTCTTTGAGGTCAAAGTCAGGCGCAGGCATTCCCAGCAGGGAATGGGTCACTTCATGCGACCCTTCTCCACGAGCTGGGTGGCACTCCAGCCGGAGTCCACCACAAAACTTGAGGTCGCGTGCAAACCCGCAAGCGATGACCCTTCTTCCACGTCTCGCGGAGGCACGTGCCCCGGCTTACCTGCTTTGGGCGTCAAGAGCCACACATCGCCGCCGGAATCCAACAGCGACTGCGCATCCATGAGGAGGTCGGCAAGGTCGTCGTCGCCTTCTCGGTACCAGACCACCACGGCATCGGTGACATCCCCGTAGTCCTCGTCCACGAGGGCCTCACCTGTGGCGTGCTCAATGGCGAGCCGCAAGGCCTCACTCACGTCGTTGTCGTACCCGAATTCCTGGACGATCATCCCGGCATCGAGTCCCAGCCGCGCGACCACCGTCGCGTCAACGGTGCCCGAGCCCTCGGTTGTGGCCACGGCGGCGGTGCCCCTTTCGTAGAGTGCGCGCCTGGTGCGCGCTCGTCCCACAGTAGAGGCCGATGCGGGCCTATCGCAACGGGCCGCAGCGCCGTAATGCGGCTTCCTGCACCCTCGCGCTCCGAGGCTGGCGTGACAAGGCCGCCCGATGTGACAAGAATGTAGGCGAGCGCGGCACACCCGCACCCCTTCAACCACCGCAGCGGCGCACCACCATGCGCCCCGACGAAAGGTCCTCTGTGACACAGCACGGTGAGATCGACAAGGATCCAGCGGAGACCGCTGAATGGCTCGAGTCCATTGATGGCCTGATTGAATCCGGCGGGGAGAGTCGAGCCGAATACGTCATTGACCGTATGGTCGAGCATGCCGCGTCGCGCCAGTTGAGTGTTCCGCTGAGCCTCAACACCCCATACGTCAACACCATCCACGCCGACGACGAGCCTGAGTTCCCCGGCGACGAGGAGATGGAGCGTCGCTACAGGGGTTGGATTCGCTGGAACGCCGCGGTCATGGTGACGAGGGCGCAAGCTGCGGGCAAGGGTGTGGGCGGCCACATCTCGTCATACGCCTCGGTGGCGACCTTGTACGAAGTCGGCCTCAACCACTTCTTCCGCGGCAAGGACCATCCTGGTGGTGGAGACCACATCTACTTCCAGGGCCACGCTGCCCCTGGTGTGTACGCGCGCGCCTTGGTGGAAGGTCGCATGACGGAAGAGGACCTCGACTCGTTCCGTCAGGAGAAGTCGGCTCCAGGCCGCGGGCTGTCTTCCTACCCGCACCCGCGCCTCATGCCCGAACTGTGGGAATTCCCCACCGTGTCCATGGGCTTGGGCCCGGCATCGGCCATTTACCAGGCGTGGACCAACCGCTACTTGCAGATGCGCGGAATAAAGGACACTTCCCAGCAGCACGTGTGGGCGTTCCTCGGCGACGGTGAGATGGATGAGCCGGAGTCGCGCGGCATGCTGCAATTGGCCGCCAACCAGAACCTGGACAATCTGACCTTCGTGGTCAACTGCAACCTGCAGCGCCTGGACGGCCCGGTGCGCGGCAACGGCAAGATCATCCAGGAGCTCGAGGCCTTCTTCCGCGGCGCGGGTTGGAATGTCATCAAAGTGGTGTGGGGGCGCAACTGGGACCCGCTCTTGGCCCGCGACGAAGACGGCGCACTCGTCAACCTCATGAACACCGTCCCCGATGGCGACTTCCAGACATTCCGCGCGGAGTCCGGCGCCTTCATTCGCGACCAGTTCTTTGGAGGCGACCCGCGCGCCAAGGAACTTGTCAAAGACATGTCGGATGACGAGATTTGGGCCCTCAAGCGCGGCGGCCATGACTACCGCAAGCTCTACGCCGCCTATCTCAAGGCCACCACCGAAGCCGATGGTCGTCCCACCGTGATCTTGGCGAAGACCATCAAGGGCTACGGCCTAGGCACCAACTTTGCGGCTCGCAACTCCACTCACCAGATGAAGAAGCTCGCCGCGAACGACCTCAAGGTGCTTCGGGACACGTTCTCCATTCCCTTCACCGACGA
>JAEYYZ010000192.1 GCA_023428185.1 Actinomycetes bacterium | reverse complement strand
AGTGCTACGGCACTCGCGCTCACCAGGTACACAGCCGCTTCAAGCCCGTCTCGCCACCACTGCCTGCGCGCCCCTTGGACGCGCCGTTGATGCATCGCGGTTGAGACCGCCATGGACCCTCCCCTATGTGTACGTGGCGCGTGATCCGGCGGGCCGCTGGTTGCGCGTTACGAGTATCGCTTGCCGCCTAGCATCACCGCTACTGGTCGCGCCAAAGTCGTCAAGTCGTCGCGAGGGTCCGCATCGAGCACCACGAGGTCTGCTGGGTCGCCTTCGTCCAATACCGGGACGCCCATGAAGTGGCGGGCCCTCCAGGTGGCCCCAGCCACGACATCGGCCGCTGGCATGCACTTACCCATTTCCATGGCTTCGGCGGCGGGCTCGCCATGCCCGATGCTTGTACCGGCGTCGCTACCCAAAAGCAGTGTCACGCCCGCGTCAAACAAGTTCCGCACGTGTTCGTAGCGGCGAGCGTGCATGGAGCGCATGCGCTCTGCAAACCGTGGATACTTGCCTTGCGCTTGAGCCGCGAACCCTTCAAAGTTCGCCACTTGCCTCAGCGTGGGAACCACCGGAATCCCTGCGGCTGCGGCGTGCTTCATGTGCTCTTCGGTCATGCCGGTCCCGTGTTCGATGCAGTCAAAGCCAGCATCTAACAACGCTCCCACTGCTTCCGTGGAGAAGGTGTGTGCCGTGACTCTGGCGCCCAACGCGTGAGCGGCGGCCACGGCATCGGCCAACTGCGCGGGCGACCACAGTGGAGCCAAGTCCGCGTCACCACCCGCGTCGCGGTCAATCCAGTCTGCGATGATCTTGACCCAGCCGTCTCCGGCCGCAACTTGCCTCGCCGTCTCGGTGGCCAAATCCTCCGGCTCAATCTCCACGCCGTAACCAGGCAAGTACCGCTTGTGCCGAGCGATGAACCGCCCTGACCTCACGATGCGCGGCAAGGCGGGATCGCCGGTCAACGCGGAGATGTCGCTCGTGGACCCCACGTCGCGCACCAGCAACACTCCCGCGTCCCGCTCCACAGTTGCGTACTTTCGCGCGAGTTCCACGTCCACGGGGCCAGACGGCCCGATGCTCACGTGGCAATGCATGTCGACCATGCCGGGGATAACCCAGCCTTGAACCGTGTCGACATCGCCTGTGGGCCGCGTGTAAGTAATACGCCCGTCCACCACCCATGCTTGCGTCCGTACCTCGTGCTCCCCCGTCAGCACAGGGCCACTCAAGTGGATCGCGGTCATCCGCGCAGGTACTTCCCCAAGCTGGGCAGTTGCGAAGCATCAAACTCGGGCTGGGGTTCGGCTTGAGGAACCCCAAAGGCGCTACCTGGCGCAGGCGTGGAACCCGCACCTCGATCACGCAGTTGTGCCTCTTGCTGCGCACGCTTTGCCGGGTTGCCTGACTTGCCTTTGACCTTGCGCTGGGGAGCTTGCTTGCCCTTGGACTTCTTGCCACCCGGCATGCCGCCAAAGCCGCCAGGCCCGCCTCCCATGGACGGCATGCCATGACCACCGGCCATGGCGCGCATCATGCGCTGGGCGTCTTCAAAACGCTTCACCAATGCGTTGACTTGGGTGACCGTCATACCGGAGCCCGCCGCAATGCGTGCGCGACGGGAGCCATTGAGCGCTTTGGGGTTGTCTCGTTCATACGGAGTCATCGATTGGATGATCGCCTCGGTGCGGACCAGTTCTTTGTCATCCAAGTTGTCGAGCTGTTCACGCATTTGGCCCATGCCGGGGAGCATTCCCAGCATCTTCTTCATGGATCCCATGTTCTTGAGCTGCTGAAGTTGGCTCAAGAAGTCGCTGAAGGTGAAGTCTTCACCGCTCGTGACCTTGGCCGCCATGCGCTCTGCCTCGGCCTGGTCAAAGGTGCGTTCGGCCTGCTCGATGAGCGTGAGCACGTCACCCATGTCCAAGATGCGCGAGGCCATGCGGTCAGGGTGGAAAACCTCAAACTCGTCGAGTTTCTCGCCCGTGGACGCGAACAGGATGGGAACGCCGGTGACCTCACGCACTGACAGAGCCGCACCACCGCGCGCGTCGCCATCGAGCTTGCTGAGCACCACACCCGTCATGGCCACGCCCGCCTGGAAGGCTTGAGCGGTAGCAACTGCGTCTTGACCGATCATGGCGTCGATGACAAACAGGACTTCGTCGGGATCCACGGCGGAGCGGATATCCGATGCTTGCTTCATGAGTTCCGCGTCAACACCCAAGCGGCCTGCCGTGTCCACAATCACTACGGAGTGGTGATTCTTGGCTGCTTCCTTGACGGCAGCCTTGGCCACCTTGACGGGGTCTCCCTTGACCTTTTCGTCCTCGCGGGTCACTCCGCGCTCGGGAGCAAACACGGGCACCCCAGCCCGTTCACCCACCACTTCGAGCTGCGTGACAGCATTGGGGCGCTGCAGGTCCGCCGCTACCAGCAGCGGAGTGTGGCCTTCGCCTTTGAGGTGATGCGCCAACTTGCCAGCAAAGGTGGTCTTACCTGCACCTTGAAGACCGGCAAGCATGATCACCGTGGGACCGGTCTTAGCGAAATGCAGACCACGCGCCTCGCCGCCGAGGATGGTCACCAACTCTTCGTTGACGATCTTCACCACTTGTTGAGCAGGGTTGAGCGCTTGCGCCACTTCGGCACCCAGCGCGCGCTCCCGGATCGCTCCCGTAAACGTCTTGACCACGGACACTGCCACGTCGGCGTCCAGCAGGGCCCTGCGAATTTCGCGGATGGTGGCGTCGATGTCAGCCTCAGAGAGGCGACCCTTGCCCCGCAAGCCGCGGAAGGTGGCGGTAAGGCGATCTGACAGGCTCGCGAACACGGATGTCCTTTCCCAGGAACTGCCCTTGCAACGAGGACAGTGGTGAGGTTGCTGTCGCTAGCCTACCTTTGGCCCTTGAGCGAGGGCCTCCCGTGCCTTCAGCGTCAACGTGTCGATGAGCGCTTGGCGCCATGTGGTCCACGCTTTGGGGCCTGCCGCTCTGGCATCGGCCTCGGTCAGTGCACGCAGCGCTTCGAACAGGTCCGATCTGCGGTCCACGGCCGCGAGCAACTCGGCGACAGTGGCGGGGTCCTCGAGGTCACGTGAGGTGGCCATTTCGGCGAGGGTGAGATGGTGTCGCACCAGAATTTCAAGGTCCGATGCCTCGGCGGGCTCGAGTCCGATTCGCGCGGCGATGCTCGCGATGAGGCCCGCCCCGTCAATGGAGTGGTCAGTGGCGCCTGGCCGCTTGCCGATGTCGTGCAACCACGCAGCCATGAGCACCAAGTCCAGTTGAGGGCTGGGCCGCCTGCCTCGCCCTGCCAGCATGACCGCCTCGATCATGTGCCGATCCACGGTGAAAATGTGGAACGGATTGCGCTGTGGACGGTTGCGGACTTCACGCCATTCCGGAATCCACCGCACCACTTGTCCCGCAAGGTCCAACGCTTCCCACACTTGCACCACGTGCGTGGAACCGCGCAACAGCTCGCGCAAGTTGTCGAGCGCGTCGGCAGGCCAGGGCACAGGCAAGTCGGGGCATCGGGAGAAGGCCTCCAACAAACTCGGCGTGAAAGCCAATCCGGTATGGGCGGCAATTGCCGCGGCTCTCAAGGGAAGCGTCGCATCGTCCTCTGCCACGTATCCCGCCGCGAGAGCAAGTTCGCCGTCTACGTCAATGAGTCCTTGACCCACCGATACGTGGCGCGGTGCGTTGCGGCGGCGGCGCGCCATGAATGCACGCGAACCCACACCGGAACGTTCCAGGGCCCTGCGCGCCCCTCGTTCGGTGGTGTCCACGGCAAAGGACACTGTGCGGCCCGCCTCGGCCAGGGCGGCCAAGAGGTCATCGGGGTCGTCGAATCCCACGGCGTGAGCAACGTCTTGAGCCATATGCCTGCCCAGGACATTGGTGGCGCGCCCTGCGAC
>JAEYYZ010000147.1 GCA_023428185.1 Actinomycetes bacterium | reverse complement strand
CAGTTGAGCATGCTCAAGGGACACACCATGCAACCCACCGCAATGGCGGGCCTTGTGGCGTTCTCGTGGCTGGGAAAAATGCTGGTCTTGATCGCCATTTTGGCGGTGTTGGGACAGTTCGAGCACTTTGAGCGCATCCCGTTTGGGATCACGGCAGCGGTGGGAGTTTTGGCCTCCGTGGTGATCGATGTGGTCGCCATGCGCACAGCTCGCATCCCCAACGTGGTTCCCGGTTCTGGCTCAGGCTCTCAGTAGGTTAGGCTTCCACCAATTCCACATTGATCTCGGGCGGCACTGAAGCCTGCCCGGCTGGTCGCGTCGGGGAGACATGCGCGTTCTATCTTTGGCCTTGAGTGCCCACACTGTTGCCGACGGCAACGAGCAAGAAGCGACCTCACGGAGCTTCTTGGAATGGTTGCTGTCCTCTGACGGCTTCCACTCGCCGTCTATTGGTGACTTCAACCCCGACGCCTTGTTGTGGGCCGGCACCATCTTTGAGTTCAACCGCATCACCATGGTGCGACTTATCGCCGCCTTTGTGCTCATCATGATCTTTGTGATCGTGGCGCAACGCGCCCGCGTGGTCCCCACTCGCGGCCAAGCCGTGGTGGAAATGCTCTACGACTTTGTGCGCGTACAGATCGTGGAACAAGTGATGGGCGCGCAGCACGCTAAGAAGTACATCGGCTTCTTGTTCACTCTTTTCATCACCATCGTGTTCTTCAACATCACCGGTGTGATTCCGTTCCTCAACATCGCTGGAACGTCGCTCATCGGGTTGCCCATCATCATGGCGCTGTGGGTCTACGTCATGTACCTGGCGGCTGGCTTCCGCCAGCACGGCTTGGGCGGCTTCCTTAAGGCCAACCTCTTCCCACCCGGCGTTCCCAAGCCCATTTACGTACTTCTGACGCCCATCGAGGCGCTCCAAGTGTTCGTCTTGAGGCCCGCCACCTTGGCACTGCGTCTTGCGGCCAACATGATGGCTGGCCACTTGCTACTCGTGTTGTGTTTTGCTGCAACGCACTACTTCTTCTTGGAAGCATCGGGCTGGCTCAAGTCAATGGGAGCCGTCTCCTTTGTGGCTGCCTTGGCGTTTACCCTGTTCGAGATCTTTGTGGCCTTGCTGCAGGCCTACGTCTTCACCATCTTGTCAGCGCTGTACATCAACATGTCCCTCGAGGACGCTCACTAAACTGCGTAACCACTTTGGTTGCGACTAACGGAAGGAAGCACAGTGGACACCACCACTTACGCTGAACTGACTGGCAACATCGCGGTCATCGGCTACGGCCTTGCGGCCATCGGCCCCGGCATCGGCCTTGGAATCCTCATTGGCAAGACCATCGAGGGCATGGCTCGTCAGCCCGAGGCTGCAGGCCAGCTGCGTGCCACCATGTTCCTTGGTGTCGCCTTTGTCGAGGTGCTCGCGCTCCTCGGTCTGATCACGGGCTTCATCTTCTAGTTCATGAGTGCCATCAGCGCCGTCATCGTGGCGGCAGAAGAGGGTTCGTCGGAGTTCATTCCGATTCTTCCGACGAACTACGACGTCCTGTGGTCATTGATCATCTTTGTCCTCATCGTCGGCGTCTTCATGTGGCTCGTGCTGCCCAAGCTCAACAAGGTCCTTGACGAGCGCGCTGAACTCATTCAGGGCGGCATCGACAAGGCCGAGACGGCTCAAGCAGAGGCCGCCGCCGCGCTCGAGGAGTACACCGCGCAACTGCGCGATGCCAGGGCTGAGGCTGCACGCATTCGTGAAGACGCTCGTGCTGAGGCAACGCAGATCGTTTCCGAGAACCGCGCCCGCGCTCAGCACGACACTGAGCGCATTGTGGAGACGGCTCAGAAGCAGATTGAGGCGGAGCGTCAGCAGGCAGTCATCGCGCTGCGGGCAGAGGTAGGCGCTTTGGCCACCGAACTTGCCTCGCGCATCGTGGGCGAATCTCTCGCCGACGACGCTCGGCAGCAGCGCGTCATCAACGCGTTCCTCGACGACCTCGAGGCATCCGTGACGGACTCGCAGAAGGCGAAGGGTTAGCCTCCATGTCAGGAATGAGTCAGGACGCGCGCGACTCCGTGTTGAGCGGATTCGAGCCAGTGGCGACTGCGGCGGGTAAGGACGGTCTGACGCTCGCGGCGCAACTGTTCGCTGCCGTAGACGCTATTGACGGTTCTGGCTCGTTGCGCAGAGCGCTGACCGACCCGGCCAGGCCCGGGACGGACAAGAGCGTGCTCGTGGATCAGTTGTTCTCCACCATGGACTCTCGCGTTCAGGACGTGTTGCGCGAGTTCGTGAACCAGCGGTGGTCTTCCGAAGGTCACTTGACCGACGCCGTGGCTGAGGCTGGCTACGTGGCCTTGCTGGCGGCGGCTGACGCCACAGGCAAGCTGTCTGCGGTGGAGGAAGAACTGTTCCGTGTGGAGCGGGCGCTCACAGCTGAACGCGACTTGCTGGTGGCACTAGGCAACCGTGCCGCACCGCGAGCATCGCGAGTGCAGCTGCTTCGCTCGGTGCTTGGCGGCAAGGTGGAACCCATCACCGAGGCGCTCGTCGAGCGCGCAGTGGCAGCTCCGCGAGGCACTCGCCTCATTGCGACTATCAAGAAGCTCGTGGTCATGGCCGCCGAGCGTCGGGGACGCTCAGTGGCGCGGGTGACCGCCGCCGTGGAACTGTCCGCAGCGCAACGCCAACGCCTCGCAAGCATCTTGCAGCGCGCGTACGGGCGCGAGATTCACCTCAATGTGGCCGTTGATCCTGCAGTGATCGGTGGCATGAAAGTTCAAGTGGGGTCGGAAGTAGTGGACGGCACCGTCCTCGCCCGGCTCGACGACGCACGACGACGACTGGTCGGCTAAAGCCGGCGTGATCCCGCAACCGCGGAACAAGGAGAGAAGCAGATGGCCGAGTTGACGATCAGCCCCGACGAGATCCGGGCTGCGCTCGACACGTACGTCAAGTCGTACGAGCCCAAGGGTGTTGTCACTGAAGAAGTGGGCACCGTGACGCTCACGGCAGACGGCATTGCCCAGGTCGAGGGCCTCCCCGGATGCATGGCCAACGAACTGTTGCGCTTTGAAGACGGCACTCTCGGCCTCGCACTGAACCTTGACGTGCGCGAAATCGGTGTGGTGGTGCTCGGTGAGTTCACCGGCATTGAAGAGGGTCAGACCGTGCAGCGCACCGGCGAGGTGCTCTCCGTGGCCGTGGGCGACGGCTACCTCGGCCGCGTGGTGGACCCCTTGGGTAACGCCATCGACGGACTGGGTGAGATCGAGACCGTGGGTCAGCGCGCGCTGGAACTACAGGCACCTGGCGTCATGGCACGTAAGTCAGTCCACGAGCCGTTGCAGACCGGCCTCAAGGCCATCGACGCCATGATCCCCATCGGTCGTGGTCAGCGCCAGCTCATCATCGGTGACCGCCAGACCGGCAAGACCGCGATCGCGATCGACACCATCATCAACCAGAAGGCCAACTGGGACAGTGGCGACCCCGCCAAGCAGGTCCGTTGCATCTATGTCGCCATCGGCCAAAAGGGTTCCACCATCGCCTCCGTGCGCGGCGCTCTGGAAGAAGCTGGCGCCATGGAGTACACGACCATCGTGGCCGCCCCGGCATCGGACCCTGCAGGCTTCAAGTACTTGGCTCCCTACACGGGTTCCGCTATTGGCCAGCACTGGATGTACGAGGGCAAGCACGTCCTCATCATCTTTGATGACTTGTCCAAGCAAGCCGAGGCCTACCGCGCAGTGTCCCTGCTGCTGCGCCGCCCGCCGGGCCGCGAGGCGTACCCCGGTGACGTCTTCTACTTGCACTCCCGCTTGCTGGAGCGTTGTGCCAAGCTCTCGGACGAGATGGGTGCTGGCTCGATGACTGGCCTTCCCATCATCGAGACCAAGGCAAACGATGTCTCGGCGTACATTCCTACCAACGTGATTTCCATCACCGACGGTCAGATCTTCTTGCAGTCCGACCTGTTCAACGCCAACCAGCGTCCCGCAGTAGACGTGGGTATCTCGGTGTCCCGCGTGGGTGGTTCGGCGCAGATCAAGGCAATGAAGAAGGTGTCCGGAACGCTCAAGATTGACTTGGCTCAGTTCCGTTCACTCGAAGCCTTCGCGATGTTCGCCTCCGACCTGGACGCGGCCTCGCGCCAGCAACTCACCCGTGGGGCGCGCCTCATGGAACTGCTCAAGCAACCCCAGTATTCGCCGTACCCCGTGGAGGAGCAGGTTGTCTCCATTTGGGCTGGCACCAAGGGCAAGCTGGACAAGATCCCGCTTGCTGACGTGTTGCGTTTTGAGCGTGAACTGCTGGACCACTTGCGTCGCCACACCTCGATCCTCAAGGACATCGCCAAGACCGGCGCCCTGTCTGACGAGAACGAAGCAGAACTCAACACTCAGGTGGACAGCTTTGTCTCCACGTTCTTGTCGAGCGTAGGCACCGAGCTCCACACCGATTCCTCCGTGGCCGACGGCGAGTCCGTTGACGTGGAGCAAGAGCAAATCGTCGCTAAGAAGAAGAAGTAAGGAAGCATGGGCGGACAGCAGCGCGTCTACCGGCAGCGGATCCGGTCGACCCAATCGCTGAAGAAGATCTTCCGCGCGATGGAGCTCATTGCTGCCTCGCGCATTGGGAAGGCTCGCAGCAGGGTCGAGGCCGCTACGCCGTATTCGCGCGCCATCACGCGGGCGATCAGCTCAGTAGCGACTCACTCCTCGGTGGACCACCCTCTGCTTTCCGAGCGAGACGACACCACCAAAGTGGCCATGCTGGTCATCACCGCAGACCGCGGCATGGCAGGTGCGTACTCCGCCAATGCCATCCGTGAAGCGGAGCGTTTGCGCCAGAAGCTCACGGAGCGTGGCAGTGAAGTGGTGCAGTTTGCCGCGGGCAGGCGTGCCGTCTCGTACTACAAGTTCCGTCGCAGGGACCTGGCCGGCACGTGGGTAGGAGGCTCAGACGCACCTACCCATGAGACGGCAGACGAAATCGCCAACGCACTCCTGAACGCCATTCAGGCCCCTGCCGACGAGGGCGGCGTAGCCGAGATTCATATCGTCTACACGCACTTCACGTCCATGGTGAGCCAAGAGCCTCGAGTCATCCGCTTGCTTCCCCTTGAGATTGTGGAAGGCGTTGCGGAGCCAGACGAAGAGATCGCGCCGCTGTACGACTTTGAACCAGGAGCCGAAGAGGTGTTGGACGCCTTGTTGCCACGCTACGTGGAACAACGCGTGTACACCTGCCTGCTCCAGGCTGCGGCATCTGAGCTCGCAAGCCGTCAACGTGCCATGAACACGGCGGTCACCAACGCCGACGACATCATCCGTAACTACACCAGGCTCGCCAACTCGGCGCGCCAGGCCGAGATCACCCAGGAAATCAGCGAGATTGTGTCGGGCGCGGATGCGCTCGCCGCGGCATCGTGATCGGAGACAAGAGACCATGACCCCCACCGCCAAGGCTCCTGCCAAGAAGGCTCCTGCTAAGAAGGCGCCCGCTGCTGGTAAGCAAGCGCCCACCCAGGCCGTGACCGGTCGCGTGGCCCGAGTGATCGGCCCCGTTGTGGACATTGAGTTCCCCAACAACGCGCTTCCCGAGATGTACAACGCGCTCACCACGGAGATCGACCTGTCGACTCAGGGTGAATCCGAGGGCGTGCTGCACATGACCCTCGAGGTCGCGCAGCACCTCGGTGACAACATGGTGCGCGCCATCGCACTCAAGCCCACTGACGGCTTGGTGCGCGGCGCCACGGTGACCGACACCGGTGCCCCCATCTCCGTCCCTGTGGGCGACGTCACCAAGGGCCACGTGTTCAACGTGACAGGTGAAGTGCTCAACGCTGAAGAGGGCGAGAAGATCGAGGTCACCGAGCGCTGGCCCATCCACCGCAAGCCCCCGGCGTTCGACCAGCTGGAGTCCAAGACCCAGATGTTCGAGACCGGAATCAAGGTCATCGACCTCCTCACGCCTTACGTGCAGGGTGGAAAGATCGGTCTCTTTGGTGGTGCCGGTGTGGGTAAGACGGTGCTCATCCAGGAGATGATCTACCGCGTTGCCAACAACCACAACGGTGTCTCCGTGTTCGCGGGTGTGGGTGAGCGCACCCGTGAGGGCAACGACCTCATCCAGGAAATGACTGAGTCTGGCGTGATCAAGCAGACGGCACTGGTCTTTGGTCAGATGGACGAACCGCCGGGCACGCGTCTTCGCGTGGCACTGTCCGCACTCACCATGGCCGAGTACTTCCGTGACGTGCAGAAGCAAGACGTGTTGCTGTTCATCGACAACATCTTCCGTTTCACGCAGGCTGGTTCAGAGGTTTCGACCCTCCTGGGCCGCATGCCTTCCGCCGTGGGTTACCAGCCCAACCTGGCCGACGAAATGGGCCAGTTGCAGGAGCGCATCACCTCTACCCGTGGTCACTCGATTACATCGCTGCAGGCCATCTACGTGCCTGCCGACGACTACACGGACCCCGCGCCCGCTACCACCTTCGCGCACCTGGACGCCACCACGGAGCTCAGCCGTGAGATCGCTTCGCGTGGTCTCTACCCGGCCGTGGACCCGCTGACGTCCACCTCGCGCATCCTCGACCCCCGTTACGTGGGCCAGGACCACTACGACACTGCCACCGCAGTGAAGGCGATCCTGCAGCGCAACAAGGAACTGCAGGACATCATCGCCATCCTCGGTGTGGACGAATTGTCTGAAGAGGACAAGATCATCGTGGCTCGCGCCCGCAAGATCCAGCAGTTCCTCTCACAGAACACCTACATGGCCACCCAGTTCACCGGTGTGCCAGGCTCCACGGTGCCCATGAGCGAGACCATCGCGGCGTTCAAGGCAATCACCGAAGGTGACTACGACCACGTGTCTGAGCAGGCCTTCTTCAACATTGGTGGTGTTGAGGACCTGGAGAAGAACTGGGCTCGTATCCAGAAGGAGATCGGCTAGCCCATGGCGCTTACCGTCGACATCGTCGCCCCCGACCGGGTCCTATGGACCGGCGAGGCGACGTTCGTCAGCGCCCCCTCCGTGGAGGGTTCGCTGGGCCTCCTGCCAGGTCACCAGCCATTGCTTTCCCTTTTGGGTCCAGGCACTGTCAAGGTGGTCAAGTCAGATGGTCAGGACTGGCTCTTGGACGTGCTCAGTGGCTTCATCTCATTTGATCACAACAACGTGACCATCGTGGCGCGGCCAGCAGGCGCTGACACCGACTAGCGTCGCGTTACGCGGGGTCAGCGGGCTCTGAACCTTCCGGTCGCACCCAGAACGGCGAGTAGTGATAGCCGTCCGGGTCATCGAACTGGCGTTGGTACATGAAGCCGTAGTCATCGATAGCGCCCACACGCGCGCCCGCCGCCTCTGCAGCTACCACCAGGGCGTCGACCTCCTCTTGACTCTCGAGCGCAAAGGACACGGTGACAGGCGAAGGAGTGCCAGGCCCGCCCACAAGGTCCTCGGTGCCGCCCACGCTCGCATAGGCCTCCCGAGAGACAGCCATGATCGACGTGTGCTCGTTGAGGTCAAAGCAAGCGCCGCCGTCGCTTGAGTATTCGTCGTTGAGTCGCCAGCCCAATGCGGCGTAGAACTCCCGGGATCGATTCACGTCCTCTACGGGGAAACTGATGAAGGTGCCCATCTGCCGATACTCACCCGCGCTATGGCCACTGTCAAACGCTTGGGCGACATTCCCATGCCTTGAGGGCCGCACTCACCCGGGTACGGTGGTCCCGTGAGAGTGGTCATCGCACGATGCGCAGCGCGCTACACAGGCCGTCTGAACGCGAGCCTGCCGTTGGCAACGCGGGCCATTATGGTCAAGGCAGATGGCTCGGTGCTGCTGCATTCGGACGGTGGGTCGTACAAGCCGCTCAATTGGATGAGCCCGCCGTGCACGTTACGTGTCACCGCGCCCGACGAGGACACGGCGGCGGGCGGTGCCGTGGAGGTGTGGATAGTCCAGCATGCCAAGGCTGATGATCGCCTAGAGATCGAAATCCATGAGGTCTTTCATGATGCCGAGCATGAACTGGGCGCAGACCCTGGGCTCGTGAAGGACGGCGTTGAGGCGCACCTTCAAGCGCTGCTCGCGGAGCAGATTGCCCTCTTGGGAGCAGGGCACACGTTGGTGCGCCGTGAGTACCCCACCGCGATTGGGCCGGTGGACATCCTTGCGAGGGATGGCATCGGCCGGGCTGTGGCGGTAGAAATCAAGCGTCGCGGCGACATCGATGGAGTAGAGCAACTGACGCGCTATCTCGAACTGCTCAATAGGGATCCGCTCTTGTCCCCCGTGGTGGGTGTGTTTGCGGCTCAGGAGATCAAGCCGCAAGCGCGAGTGCTCGCTCAAGACCGTGGGATCCGATGCGTCGTGCTGGACTACGAAGCCATGCGGGGCGTGGACACCGCCGACACGCGCTTGTTCTAGCGGGTCTACCCTTTATCCATGGCCTCACAGAAGCGGACAGCTCCCAAGAGTGTTCGGCAGCAAGTGTCCCGTTGGGAAGCGGGTGCGCACCTGTATGCCACCTTCGGTTCGCACTGGAAGGCAGGCGCGGCTTCGCTGATCCCCTTTGCCGTGGTGTATTTCACCGCCCAGCCGCTCGGCTCAGCCATTCAAGGCATCGCGATGGGTGGATACACGATCGCGCCATTCATTGTGGCGATCTTTGCCACTGGGTGGGCGGCGATGTCGTATGGCCTGCTCCGCTTGTTGAAGATGGACGAGCGGATTTGGGTTCACTATGTGTCGTGGACCCTGAGTGGGGCCGTGGGACTGCTCCTGGTGGCCATGGGCATCCTGACGCTCGTCACGTGGGCCTCGGAAGGTTACCTTGACCCCACCCAACACCAGTCGTGGGGCACCATCCTGTGGGGAGCGCCGCTCTTTGGCGCTCTCGGCTCGTTCATTGGCCGCTTTGTGTTGCGCAACTACATCACGTGGCACATCTGGATTGTGCGCAAGCCGTTGCCGCCGGTGTTCGACTTTGTAGAAGGCAAGCGCGACAAGAACGAGTTTGAACGCATGTAGTCGTAAGGGGAGGTCCTGGGACTCGAAACGTTTCGTGTAGACTCCCGCGCATGGCTGACGCTCTCACATTTCCTTCAGACTTCTACTTTGGCGCCGCGACGGCGTCGTACCAGATCGAAGGCGGTTTTGCCGAAGGCGGCCGCGGCCCCTCGATTTGGGACACCTTCTCCAAGACTCCCGGTCGGGTATGGAACGGCGACACGGGAGACGTCGCGTGCGACCACTACCACCGCTATGCCGACGACGTGGCGGCCATGGCGGAAATAGGCCTCACGGCATACCGCTTTTCCTTCGCATGGCCCCGCATCCAACCCGACGGCACTGGCGAGTTCAACGAAGAAGGCTTTGCCTTCTACCACCGCTTGCTCGACGAGCTTGAGAAGCACGGGATCGAACCGTTGGCCACCCTGTACCACTGGGACCTCCCGCAACCGCTTGAGGACGCAGGAGGCTGGCCTGAGCGCGCCACTGCCGAGGCGTTCGCCGCCTATGCCCGCCGCACGGTAGAGGAGTTCAAGGGCCGGATCCGCTATTGGACCACCTTCAATGAGCCGTGGTGCACGTCGTTCCTGGGCTACGGCTCGGGAGCACATGCCCCTGGCCGCTCCAACCACGCGGACTCGCTCGCGGCCACCCACCACTTGAACTTGGCCCACGGCCTTGCCTACCGCGAGATCAAGCAAGTTCACCCCGATTCCACCGTGAGCATCGTGCTCAACTCGCACTTGCCGCGCCCATGGAATGTCGCTGACCCCAAGGACGTCCACGCGGCCCACAAGATCGACGCTCTCGCCAATGGTGCGTTCATTGACCCCTTGGTCAAGGGCGAATACCCCGCCATCTTGCTCGAGTCCACCCAGGAGATCACGGACTGGTCCTTTGTGAAGCCTGGGGACCTTGACCTGGTCAAGGGCACCGTTGACCTCATTGGCGTCAACTACTACTCCAGCCACTCCGTGCGCCACCACGAAGGCCCGCGTGCAGACACCGGCGAAGACGGCCACAAGACCACAAGGTTCTCGTGCTGGCCCGGTGCCGACGACGTGGAGTTCATGCCTCTCATTGGCCGCCGCACCACCATGGGTTGGAACGTGGACCCGAGCGGCTTCCACGCGCACCTGATGCGCATCTCCAAAGCATTTGACGTGCCCATCATCGTCACCGAGAACGGTGCCTCGTGGCCAGATGAGGTGGACGAGGACGGCCGTATCCGCGACATCGACCGCTACACCTACTACCACGACCACTTGAGCGCACTCCTACGGGCGCGAGCCGAGGGTGCAGACATCCGCGGCTACATGGCGTGGAGCCTCATGGACAACTTCGAATGGGGCTACGGTTTCAGCAAGCGATTCGGCATGATGCGTGTAGATTACGATTCACTGCGCAGAACATGGAAAGACTCGGCATACTGGTACCGCGAGACCAT
>JAEYYZ010000118.1 GCA_023428185.1 Actinomycetes bacterium | reverse complement strand
GGGATTTCGCGGTACGCTGAAACTCCTTGGGAAACCCTGGGTCGACGACGCCCCTACAACCATCACGGTTTTGGCGTGCGTCAAAACAGAAAGAGGTGCGATGCCACCGACTGGCTCTCTGCAGCCCCTAAACGGGCTGTACAACCCCGCCTATGAGCACGACTCCTGTGGTGTCGCGTTCGTTGCCACCATGCGGGGAAGCGCTGGCCGTGACATTGTTGATCTGGCCCTGACGGCCCTCAAGAACCTCGAACACCGTGGCGCCGTAGGGGCGGAGACTGAGACCGGGGATGGTGCCGGAATCCTCACCCAAGTTCCCCACGAGTTTCTGCAATCGGTCACCGACTTTGAATTGCCTGACAAGGGTCACTACGCGGTAGGTATTGCGTTCCTCGAGCCAGGCAGTGAAGACCGCCAAGTAGCGGCGTTCGAAGCAGCGGCTCACGCAGAAGGTGTCACCGTGCTGGGCTGGCGTGACGTTCCCGCTGTCCCGGATTCACTCGGCCCTTCGGCACGCGCTGCAATGCCCGTGTTCCGACAGGCCTTTGTCTCTTCTCCTGGCCTCACCGGCATCGGGCTGGACCGCAAGGTGTACCGAGTGCGCAAGCGCTCAGAGAACTCTGGTGGGCCGTTCTTTGCGTCGCTTTCAGCACGCACCCTGACCTACAAGGGAATGCTGACCACCTATCAGCTTGAGCAAGTGTTCCCCGACCTACTCAACCCGTTGTTCTCCTCCGAGATCGCGCTCGTTCACTCGCGCTTCTCCACCAACACGTTCCCCTCGTGGCCGCTTGCGCAACCTTTGCGCTTGGTAGCGCACAACGGCGAGATCAACACCGTGCGAGGCAACCGCAACTGGATGGCCGCGCGCGAAGGCACGTTGAAGTCGGACCTGTTGGGTGACACCAGGGACCTGACTCCGGTGTGCACTCCCTCCGCATCCGACACCGCTTCGTTTGACGAGGTGCTCGAACTATTGCACCTGGGCGGGCGTAGCTTGCCCCACGCCATCTTGATGATGATTCCCGAGGCGTGGCAAAAGAACGACGAGATGGACCCCGCGCGCCGCGCCTTCTACGAGTACCACTCCACTCTGATGGAACCGTGGGATGGCCCCGCCTCTCTCACGTTCACCGACGGCACCGTCATCGGTGCGGTTCTTGACCGCAACGGTTTGCGTCCAGGTCGTTTCTGGGTCACTCAAGAGGGCTTGGTGGTGCTCGGCTCCGAAGCAGGTGTTCTGGACATCGACCCCGCCACGGTGGTGCGCAAGGGCCGCTTGCAACCGGGACGCATGCTCTTGGTGGACACCGCAGCCGGTCGCATTGTCGAAGACGGCGAGATCAAGGGCCAACTTGCCGCGGAGAAGCCCTACGAGCAGTGGGTGGCCGAACACACCATTCGGTTGCGGGAACTGCCGGACCGAGAGCACATTGTGCACTCGAGCCATTCTGTCAACCGTCGCCAGCGCACCTTTGGGTATACAGAAGAAGAACTCAAGGTACTGCTCACTCCCATGGCCGCTACCGGCATCGAACCTATTGGTGCTATGGGATCTGACACGCCTATTGCGGTGCTTTCGGGCCGCCCGCGCTTGCTGTTCGACTATTTCAAGCAAATGTTTGCCCAGGTGACCAACCCACCGCTGGACGCGATTCGTGAAGAACTGGTGACGTCCATTGCGGGAGCCATTGGACCCGAGCCCAACCTTCTTGACGCCGCGCCTGAACATGCACGCAAATTGATCCTCGACTTCCCGGTGATCGACAACGACGAACTCGCCAAGATCATCCACGTGGACGCAGACCCGTCCTTGCGTGGCATCTTCTGTTCACGCACCGTGCGCGGCTTGTACCGCGTGGGTGAAGGTGGCGCAGGTCTCGAGCGCAGGCTTGGAGAAATCTTCCGAGAGGTCGACGCGGCGATTGAGGAAGGCGTGAGCTTCCTGATCCTTTCTGACCGGGATTCCGACGCCGAGCACGCGCCGATTCCGTCGCTACTGTTGTTGAGTTCCGTGCACCACCATTTGGTGCGCAACCACACGCGCACCAAGGTGTCGTTGGTGGTAGAAGCCGGTGACGTGCGTGAAGTGCACCACGTGGCGCTACTCATCGGCTACGGGGCCGCAGCGGTCAACCCTTACCTTGCGATGGAGTCCGTGGAAGAGCTCGCAAAGACGGGCTACTTGGGCGACATCAGCCCCGAGAAGGCGGTGAAGAACCTCATCAAGGCGCTCGGTAAGGGTGTCTTGAAAATCATGTCCAAGATGGGCATTTCCACCATTGCCTCCTACCGGGGCGCGCAAGTGTTCGAGGCGATCGGTTTGTCTCGCTCCATGGTGGACAAGCACTTTGCTGGGACCCCAAGCCAGATCGACGGCATCGGTATCGATGTCCTCGCCGAGGAAGTTGCCCGCAGGCATCGTGACGCTTATCCCGCGAGCGGTGAGCGCTCGCCCCACCAGCGCCTGAACACGGGTGGCGAGTACCAGTGGCGCCGTGACGGGGAATTGCACTTGTTCAACCCGGAGACGGTGTTCAAGTTGCAGCACTCCACGCGTACGCGCCAGTACGAGGTCTTCAAGGAGTACACCAGACTCGTTGACGACCAAAGCTCCAAGTTGATGACCTTGCGTGGCCTCCTCGACTTCCAGTCGGACCGTAAGCCTGTTCCCATCGAAGAGGTGGAGCACATCTCGGAGATCGTGAAGCGCTTCCAGACCGGAGCGATGTCTTACGGCTCCATCTCTCAAGAAGCGCACGAGACTCTCGCCATTGCCATGAACCGTCTGGGCGGCAAGTCCAACACTGGTGAAGGCGGGGAGTCACCTGAGCGTCTGCATGACCCTGAGCGTCGTTCCGCCATCAAGCAAGTGGCCTCCGGGCGCTTTGGGGTCACCTCTGAGTACCTCGTCAACGCTGAAGACTTGCAGATCAAGCTCGCCCAGGGTGCAAAGCCCGGCGAAGGTGGACAACTTCCCGGAGCCAAGGTGTACCCGTGGGTCGCGGCCACGCGCCATTCGACGCCTGGTGTGGGGCTCATTTCTCCGCCCCCGCACCACGACATCTACTCCATTGAGGACCTCAAGCAACTCATTCACGACCTCAAGAACGCCAACCCTGAGGCGCGCATCCACACCAAGTTGGTGTCCGAGGTGGGCGTGGGAACCATTGCGGCGGGAGTTGCCAAGTGCAAGTCCGATGTGGTGCTGATCTCCGGTCACGACGGCGGAACGGGTGCATCGCCCTTGAACTCCTTGAAGCACGCGGGCGCGCCATGGGAGATCGGCCTCGCCGACACTCAGCAGACGCTGGTTCGCAACGGCCTGCGTGACCGCATCGTGGTCCAAGTTGATGGCCAACTCAAGACCGGACGCGATGTGGTGATCGCTGCCCTGTTGGGCGCAGAGGAGTTTGGTTTTGCCACGGCACCACTGGTGGTTTCCGGTTGCGTCATGATGCGCGTATGCCACTTGGACACATGTCCCGTGGGCGTCGCGACGCAGAACCCCGAATTGCGGGAGCGCTTTAGCGGCAAACCGGAGTTCGTGGAGACGTTCTTCTTGTTCATCGCTCAGCAGGTTCGCGAACTGCTTGCTGAATTGGGATTCCGGTCCATCCAGGAGGCTGTGGGGCACGTCGAGTACTTGTCGACGCGCAGGGCAATCAAGCATTGGAAGGCGCACGGTGTGGACTTGACCCCTGTGCTTGCCCGTCCCGAACCGGGCGTAGCGCTCCACCAATCCACGCTTCAAGACCACGGCCTCGACAAGGCGCTCGACGTGGAGTTGATCAAGCAAGCTGCACCGGCTTTGGAACGCGGCGAACCCGTCAAGATCAATGCCACCATCCGCAACGTCAACCGTACCGTGGGCACGATGCTCGGCTACGAAGTCACCCGGCGGTACCAAGGCCAGGGCTTGCCGGACGACACCATCGACGTGACCTTCACCGGCACGGGCGGGCAGTCGTTCGGGGCATTCCTACCTAAGGGTGTCACTTTGCGGTTGTTTGGCGATGCCAACGACTATGCAGGCAAGGGCCTGTCTGGTGGGCGCATCGTGGTGCGCCCCGACCGCGCCGCCATGCTCGATGACTCTCAAGATGTAGTGGCAGGAAACGTCATCGCTTATGGCGCCACCGGCGGCGAGCTGTACTTGCGTGGTCAGGTGGGCGAGCGATTCTGCGTCCGCAACTCTGGTGCCACCGCCGTGGTGGAGGGTGTGGGCGACCACGCGCTCGAGTACATGACGGGCGGCACCGCAGTCATTCTGGGCCGTACCGGTCGCAACCTCGGCGCGGGAATGTCCGGAGGCACTGCCTACGTGCTCGACCTTCGAAGCAGCCGGGTGAACCCCGACGCCGTGGCCGACGGAGAGTTGACTTTAGGTCCTTTGGACTCCGAGGACTTGGTCATTGTGCGGTCGTTGCTGGAGAAGCACGCCGCTGAGACGGAATCGCCCAAGGCGCGAGATCTCCTCGCCAATTGGCCCGCTGCTGCCGAAAGGTTCACGCGTGTTCTGCCCGCTCAATATGCTCGCGTGAGAGTGGCTCTTGCCGAGATCGAAGAGACGGGCGGCGACTTGACCGCTCCCGGCGCGTGGACCGAGTTCTTGGAGGTGACCGGTGGCTGACCCCAAGGGCTTTCTGAAGGTCCGCGAACGCGAAGTTCCCGGATACAGGCCGGTGCCGGTTCGCCTCATGGACTGGAGCGAGGTTAAGGACGAACTCGCCCAAGACCAAGTAGTGCTCAAGCGCCAAGCCGGGCGCTGCATGGACTGCGGCATTCCGTTCTGTCACCAAGGTTGTCCACTGGGCAACCACATTCCCGAATGGAACGACCTCACGTGGCGTGACCAGTGGGAAGACGCGTATCACCGCCTCCACGAGACCAACAACTTCCCAGAGTTCACGGGCCGCATTTGCCCCGCACCGTGTGAGACATCGTGCGTGTTGGGCATTAACCAGCCTGCCGTGACCATCAAGAACATCGAAGTGTCGATTGTGGATGAGGCGTTTGAGCGCGGCTATGTCACGCCCAAGATTGCCCAGCGTCACACGGGAAAGACCATCGCGGTAGTGGGTTCGGGCCCCGCAGGCCTAGCCGCGGCCCAGCAGTTGACACGGGCCGGCCACACAGTGGCCGTGTATGAACGGGCGCCCAAGGTGGGTGGACTCTTGAGGTACGGCGTGCCGCACTTCAAGATGGAAAAGCACCACATCGATCGCCGCGTCAAGCAAATGGAAGCTGAAGGCACTGTCTTCCGTACTGGCGTGGACATCGGCCGGGATATTGCCTGGGATCACTTACGTGCGCGGTACGACGCCGTGCTGGTAGCCACTGGCGCCGCGGTCCCGCGTGACCTGCCCATTCCTGGCCGCCACATGAAGGGCATCCACTACGCGATGCCGTACCTCACGCATGGCAACCACCAAGCCGAAGGTGCCACCGTCCCCGCACACTACGATGCCAAGGACAAGCACGTCATCATCATTGGTGGAGGCGACACAGGGTCCGACTGCTTGGGTACTGCATTGCGTCAGGGTGCCAAGTCCGTGACCACTCTCGCGATTGGTGTGAAGCCACCGCTAGAGCGTGACTCCAAGAACCAACCGTGGCCCACCCACCCGTTGCTGTTCGAGGTATCGAGTTCCCACGCTGAGGGAGGGGAGCGCGAGTACCTTGCCTCCACTGTGGAGTTCTTGGGCGACGAAGACCACCACGTCACCGCGCTGCGGGTCGCCACCACGGAAGTGATGCCCAATGGCATGCGTGGGCCTGCGCCCGGCACTGAACGCGAATTGCCTGCAGACATGGTTCTCTTGGCCATGGGGTTTTTGGGACCAGAGTCTGAACTCGCGTCCCAGCAGTTGGGGTTGACTGTGAACGACAGGCAGTCGTTCGCACGTGACGAACGCTTCGCTACCGCGCAGCCGGGTGTGTTTGTGGCTGGAGATGCGGGTAGAGGGCAATCGCTCATTGTGTGGGCCATTGCAGAAGGACGTGCGGCAGCTGCGGCTGTTGACGAGTACTTGACGGGCAGCACTGAGTTGCCCGCACCTATCACGGCGCGCACAGTCGCGCTCCGTGCCTAGTAACCAGTGAGTTGGAGAACATGCGTAACGCAAAGATTGTCTGCACTATCGGACCTGCGACAGAGTCGATTGAGCAGATGCGAAAGCTGGTTGCAGCCGGCATGGATGTGGCGCGTCTGAACCGTAGCCACGGAGACTATTCCGTGCACGAGGCGGTGTACAACAACGTACGCCAGGCCGCGGAAGAGGCAGGCCGCAATGTGGCCGTGTTGGTGGACCTCCAAGGTCCCAAGATTCGCCTTGGCCGATTTGCCGACGGCCCGCACACCTTGGCTGAAGGCGACACCTTCACTATCACCACCCGTGATATCGAAGGCACCAAAGAGATCTGCAGCACCACCTTCAAGGGCCTTCCCGGAGACTGCAAGCCTGGTGACCCACTCCTGATTGACGACGGCAAGGTCCGCCTTGAAGTGGTCAAGGTTGACGGCACGGACGTCATCACTACCGTCAAGGTGGGCGGGCCTGTCTCCAACAACAAAGGCATCAACCTTCCTGGTGTTGCCGTGTCCGTCCCCGCGTTGAGCGACAAGGACGAAGAAGACTTGCGCTGGGCCCTCAAATTGGGCGCCGACTTCATTGCGCTGTCGTTTGTGCGTAGCGCTCAAGACTACGAAGACTGCGCCCGCATCATGGCGGAAGAGGGCCGGGTTCTGCCTGTCATCGCCAAGGTGGAGAAGCCCCAAGCGGTAGACAACCTTGAAGAGATCGTGAGTGCCTTTGACGGCATCATGGTGGCCCGCGGTGACCTCGGCGTCGAACTGCCTTTGGAAGAGGTGCCGCTGGTTCAGAAGCACGCTATCGAACTCGCTCGTTCACAGGCCAAGCCGGTCATCGTGGCAACGCAAGTGCTCGAGTCCATGATTTCCTCGCCCGTCCCCACTCGTGCTGAGACCTCTGACTGCGCCAACGCTGTTCTAGACGGTGCCGACGCGGTCATGCTCTCCGGTGAGACGTCGGTGGGCGACTACCCAATCATCACGGTGCAGACCATGGCGCGCATCATCCAGAACACCGAGGAAAAGGGCCGCAACCGCATCGCACCGTACCTTGCCACGCCCAAGACCCGTGGGGGAGCGATCACGCACGCTGCTGCGGAGATCGCAGAGACGTTGGATGTGAAGTACATCGTGACGTTCACGCAGTCGGGCGACTCGGCGCAACGCATGTCGCGATTGCGTCCTGAGACTCCCATGGTGGCGTTTACCCCCGACGTCCACACTCAGAAGCGCTTGGCGCTCAGCTGGGGTGTGCACACCGAAGTGGTGGCCGACGCTGAGACCACGGACGAAATGGTGTCGATTGTTGACTCCGTTCTCAAAGAGTCCGGGCGCGTAGTGGACGGTGACTACGTGGTGGTCGTTTCTGGAACGCCCGTGGGTGTTCCAGGTACCACGAACTCGATCTTTGTGCACAAGGTGGGCCAGGTCCGGGAGTAGTCCCACGGGGCGGAGAACGTCCCGAGGAGTTGCGTATATGATGAGTTGAAGAATTCTTCAACTAGCTACTACGATGCGCTTCGGCGCAAAGGTGAGCACATCATGAGCGTGCCGCTCTATCAAGCCAAGGCTGAGTTGTTCCGCACCCTGGGGCACCCTGTGCGCATTCGCGTCTTGGAACTGCTTCTCGATGGCCCCCAGCAAGTGCGGGACTTGCTCGCCGCCATCGATGTTGAGTCGTCCAACCTTTCGCAGCAGCTGGCGGTGCTGAGACGTGCAGGCATGGTGATCTCCTTTAGGGAGGGCTCCACCGTGGTGTATGAACTGAGCACCCCGGACGTGGCGGAGCTCATGGCGGCTGCACGTCGCATACTGACCTCCGTACTCTCCAACCAGGAGTCATTGCTCGCAGATTTGAGAGCGGACAACCCTGGAGGGCGCGCAGGAGCGTGACGCCGCAATCTCCGGGTGCTACACACCCCGTTCGAGCGGGCCTGAGTGCCTTCTGCACGCTCTTGCCACACAAAGGAGACTTGCTGGCCGCCCGGCGCAATCCCAAGAGGGATGTGCTTGCTGGAATTACCGTAGCCATCGTCGCCTTGCCGCTTGCGCTCGCTTTTGGCGCGGCATCGGGCCTAGGAGCGCAAGCAGGTATTGCCACGGCAGTGATCGCCGGTGCCGTCGCGGCTGTCTTTGGCGGATCCAACCTCCAAGTGTCGGGGCCCACAGGTGCCATGACCGTAGTTCTGGTGCCGGTGGCGCACGAGTTCGGGCCCACGGGCGTGCTCATGGTGGGTCTCATGGCGGGCGTGGCCCTGGTAGCGATGGCCTTGGCGCGCTTGGGGCGGTATGTGCGGTACCTGCCGGCACCAGTGATCGAGGGCTTCACCGCAGGCATTGCCGTGGTGATTGCGCTTCAACAGGTACCCGCAGCGCTCGGAGTCACGGGCCTCGAGGGCGAGAAGGTGTGGGCGCTTGCCGCACAAGCGGTGCGCACGTTCGCGGAGAATCCTGAGCCGGCGCCCCTTGTTGTTGCGGTGGGGGTGACCGTTGTCATTCTGCTGGGCGCACGCTGGCGGCCGTCATGGCCGTTCTCGCTGGTGGCAGTGGCACTCGCGACGGTGGCGGCCGTAGGCGGACCTTTTGTGCTGACGCCATTGGGCGCCATTCCTGCCGGTCTGCCGGCACCTTCCCTTGCCTTTTTCGATGCCGGGGCACTGGGGGCGCTTTCCACGGCTGCCGTGGCGGTAGCGGCCCTCGCCGCACTGGAGAGTTTGCTCAGTGCGACCGTGGCGGACGGCATGAGCGTCAATGAGCGGCACGACCCAGACAGGGAACTGTTTGGCCAGGGACTTGCCAACATCGCGGCGCCGCTCTTTGGCGGCATACCTGGTACTGCCGCAATTGCGCGCACGGCTGTCAATGTGCGGGCGGGTGCCGGCTCCAAGCTCGCGGCGTTGACCCATGCGATCGTCTTACTTCTTATCGTGCTAGTTGCCTCGAGATGGGTGTCGCACATTCCCCTCGCGGCTCTTGCCGGGGTGTTGTTTGCCACCACCATCCGCATGGTGGAGTTTGCCTCGTTGCGGGCGTTGGCTCGCTCTACAAAGGGCGACGGCTTCATCCTGGTGCTTACGTTTGCCGCGACCGTGCTGATTGATTTGGTGACAGCCGTGATCATCGGGCTGGGAGTGGCCGTGCTCCTGGCCTTGCGGGCGGTGGCCCGCACAGCCCGCGTGGAGCAAGTGCCTCTTGAGGCCGGCGACTACACGGCTCAAGAACACGCGTTGCTGACAGAGCACATCGTGGCCTACCGACTCGATGGCCCGCTGTTCTTTGCCGCCGCGCACCGCTTCTTGCTGGAACTCACGGAAATAGCCGATGTCCGCATCGTCATTCTGCGTATGTCTCGCGTGAGCACCATAGACGCCACGGGTGCCCAAGTACTCGGAGACGCCATCACCAAGTTGGAAAAGTGGGGCATTGTGGTGTTGATGTCCGGCATACACCCCTATCACGATGCCGTGATGGCCAAGCTGGGCGTCGCGTCTCACTTAAGCGAGCAAGGCCGGATCTTTGAGGACACGCCTTCAGCCATCACGTATGCGCGAGAGTTGCTCACCGACGTTAGCGCCCGCACCGACGCAGAGCGGGCGGGCGGCTAACGCGGCCGGGCGCCATTGGCACCATGAGTGCCCCGAGTGGGATTCGAACCCACACTGGTACGGGTTTGAGCCGTAGGCCTCTGCCAGTTGGGCTATCGGGGCGCGCACACTAGGCTACTGGCTGTGACAGACACTCCCGCCCACATTGAGGAAATTTCCGCACCAAAACGCCGCCGCGCCGTGGTTGCGGAGGACGAAGCGCTCATTCGCATGGACATTGTCGAGACTTTGCGTGAAGGTGGGTACGACGTTGTAGGCGAAGGAGCCAATGGCGAAGAGGCGGTGGCGCTCGCCGAGCTCCACAAGCCTGACGTGGTGGTCATGGACGTCAAGATGCCAGTGATGGACGGCATCACCGCAGCCGAGCGCATTGCGAAGGCTCGTTTGGCGCCAGTGGTTCTCCTCACCGCGTTCTCCCAAACCGAACTGGTGGAGCGCGCACGCGATGCAGGCGCCATGGCCTACGTGGTGAAGCCGTTCACCCCGGCGGACTTGCTCCCCGCGGTGGAGATCGCAGCATCGCGCTACGTAGAGATCAAGGCGCTCGAGTCTGAGATAGCCGACATCACCGAGCGCATGGAGACACGCAAAAAGGTGGAGCGCGCCAAGGGACTCCTCATGGAGACGATGCGCCTCAATGAGCCGGAGTCGTTCCGCTGGATACAGAAGACATCCATGGACCGCAGGCTCACCATGCGCGAAGTCGCAGAAGCCGTTATCGAGCAAATGGGTAAGGGCAAGTCTTAACCGCCCACGCACATCCGCGCGCGGTTGCGTAACGTCGCACTAGGGACGAAGGTCACGAAATCGTGACCGCGATGACCCCTAAACGAAACGATTCGCCTGTACCTTGAAATAACCTCGTTGCGCAGACGGTCTACGCAACGGTTCGCCCGGCGGAAGTTCCGCCGGGTCTTTTTGGAGGGAGCAACATGGCACGATGGTCAACCATCGCGCGCGGCGCCGCATTTGCGGGCGTCGCGTCTCTCGCGCTCGCAGCGTGTTCTTCGAGCGGTAGCGACACCGAAACCAGCGGTGCACCCGCCGGTGGCGGCGACGCTACGCCCCTAACGATCGGCACGTTCCTGCCCGTGACGGGCACCCTTGCATTCCTCGGCCCGCCCGAGATCGCTGGTGTGCGTTACGCAGTCCAGGAGATCAACGACGCTGGTGGCCTTTTCGGTCAGGATGTCGAGCTCATTGAGACCGACTCCTCCGACACCAACAACGCCGGTATCGGTGCAGCCTCCATCGCGAGCCTCATCTCGGCCGACGTTTCCGCCATCATCGGCGCGGCATCGTCCGGTGTGACCCTCAACGTGATCGACGACGTCGACGCAGCTGGCATCGTCATGGTGTCGCCTGCCAACACGTCCACCACACTGTCGGGTTACTCCGACTACTACTTCCGCACTGCACCCGCTGACACCGCTCAGGGCAAGGCAGTTGCGGACCTGATCCTCGAAGAGGGCGCCATGAACGTGGCCGTCCTGGTTCAGAACGACGACTACGGAACCTCGTTCCGTAACGTGTTCCAGGGCCACATCGAGGAAGCCGGCGGCACCATCACGTATGGCGTTGCAGGACAGGAAATTGACCCCGCGGCAACGAACTACTCGTCTGACGTTCAGGGTGCTCTTGCCACCAACCCGGACGCGATCCTGATGATCGCATTCGACCAGACGGCTCAGATCATCCCCGAACTGATTGCTGCGGACTACCCCGCAACCAAGATCTACATGACCGACGGCAACACGGCCGACTGGTCGGCGACGTTCGAGCCCGGCACGCTTGAAGGCGGCAAGGGCACCATTCCTGGTGCTGCAGCCTCCGACGAGCTCCAGGCCGCACTGAGCGCGCTGTGGGAGGAGCAGGAAGGCGAGGCCCTCACGGACTTCTCCTACGCTGCCGAGTCCTACGACGCAGTGATGCTGGTTGCTTTGGCTGCTCTGAAGGGCGGGTCCGGCGACTCTGACGCGATCCAGGCCAACATGGCTGCCGTGTCCGGCTCCAACGGCGGCACCGAGTGCTCCGGTTGGGTTGAGTGCTCCGAGCTCGTTCTCGCTGGTGAAGAGATTGCCTACCAGGCGCTCTCCGGTGCGGGTGCGTTCGACGAGAACAACGACCCCACCACCGCCATCATCGGTGTCTACCAGTACGACGAGAACAACGTTCCGTCGCGCATCTCTGAGGTGATCTTCGACGTTAGCTAGTCGAAACGCCTAGAAAGGGCCCGTCAACCTCTACGGTTGGCGGGCCCTTTCCATTGCGCATGCGGCACCGATACGGCGCGCAGAACGGCGTTTGGGGCTAGTTGGGGGCTATCCAGGGCGCTCTCGACCTTCCAGGGCCAGCCAGGGCTAACTGCGGTCGCTTAGGCGCCGAGCGTGCCGAGATAGAGTTCGATGACCTTGGGGTCCTTCAAGAGTTGCTGGCCCGTAGCGGTGTACGCCGCTGTGCCTTGATCAAGAACGTAACCGCGGTCGCAAATCTGTAGGCAGCGTCGGGCGTTCTGCTCCACCATGATGACGGTCACGCCAGCCGCGTTGATCTGGCGGGTGCGCACAAACGTTTCATCTTGACGAGCAGGGGAGAGACCGGCACTGGGTTCGTCGAGCAAGAGAACCTTGGGATCCATCATGAGTGCTCTTGCCATGGCGACCATTTGGCGCTCACCGCCTGAGAGAGAGCCGGCACGCTGGTCTCCGCGTTCGATCAGCACCGGAAAGAGTTCACCAATGACCTCGAGGCGTTCCTTGTAGGCACTGGGGCGCTGGAAGGCCCCCATCTCCAAGTTCTCCAAGATGGTGAGCGAGGGGAAGACGTTGTTGGTCTGGGGCACAAAACCCACGCCCCGCTGAACCAACTGGTCGGCACGCAAGTTGGTGATGTCCTCGCCGTCGAGCTTGAACGATCCCTTATTGACGTTCACGAGCCCAAAGAGTGCCTTAAGGAACGTGGACTTTCCAGCACCGTTAGGACCGATGATGCCGATCAGTTCCCCGGGATACACCTCAAGGCTGCAGCCGTTGAGGATGTTGATGCCAGGTAGGTAGCCGGCGTACACATCTTCTGAGGCGATGAGCGGCGTCACGCTCTTGTTCTTGGAGTTCTTTGGACCCTTAGCGCTGGTGGTGGCGGTGCTAGTCATGATGCGTCCTCCGAAAGGTCCGTGTCGTGATGTGCACCCAAGTACGCATCTTGCACTGCGGGGTTGGCCATCACGGTGTTGGGCGGACCCTCTGCGATGAGTTGCCCCTGCGCCATCACGGCAACCCAGTCCGAGATGCGGCGCACCATGTGCATGTCGTGTTCCACGAACAGCACGGTCATTCCCTCATTTTTCAGATCCACAATGTGCTCGAGCAACGATTCGGTGAGGGCGGGATTGACGCCTGCCATCGGTTCATCGAGCATCACCATGGTGGGTTTGGTCATGAGCGCACGTGCCATTTCCAGCAATTTGCGCTGACCTCCGGATAGCGATCCGGCCGAGTCATTCGCTTTAGCGTCGAGCTTGAAGCGTTTGAGCAACTCCATAGCCTGTTCCGTGACTTCCTGTTCGCGCTTGCTCCACAACGGCGCCAGGAATGCGGTGAAGAAGTTCTCTCCGGGTTGGTCTTGTGCGCCTAGGCGCATGTTGTCCAAGACCGACATTCCCTCAAGGGCTTTGGTGAGTTGAAAGGTGCGCACCATGCCCGCGCGAGCGACTTTGGCAGAACTCATGCCTTTGAGCTCACGGCCGTTGAACGTTCCGTGACCTTCTTGGGCGGTGTCGAAACCGGTCAACAAGTTGAAGAATGTGGATTTACCAGCACCGTTGGGGCCGATCAACGCGGTGATGGTGTTGCGTTGCACTTCAAAGTGCTTCACGTTGACGGCGGTCAAGCCGCCAAACTGACGCACCACTCCGGTTGCGGTGAGGATGGCATCGGGTTTGGGCACGCCTGCGACGTGTTCGACGTTCTTGAGCGAGGCTGCTTCAGGCATGGAAGGCCAACTCCTTCTTGTTGCCGAGAATGCCTTGGGGTCTGAACACCACCAGGGCCATCAGGGTCGCACCCACGAGAACCAAGGAGAAAGGCTCAATGGCCGTCCCGGGCAGGATGTCGGAGGGGATGAACAACTTGGCAAGGCCGCGCACTAGCACCAAGGCAGTCCAGAACAGAATGGAGCCCAGTACGGGTCCAAACACCGTTGCAGCACCGCCGAGGAGCAGAATGGTCCAGATCCAGAAGGTGGTGGTACGGGCCATGGAGTCTGGTTGCACGGCGGCACCAAGGGACCACACCACCCCAGCCAGCGCTCCAATCACACCGCCGATCACCAGCGCTTGCATCTTGTACCAATAGACGCTCTTGCCTAGCGAGCGCACGGCGTCCTCGTCTTCCCGAATGCCCTTGAGCACACGACCCCAAGGGGACCTGGCCAATCGCCAGAACACAAAGGCAAGGAGGCCTACAAGCGTCCACGCGACTACGCGCAACCACCAACTGTTGGATGCGGAGCCGTGGAACGTAAAGATCCACACCGTGATGCGTTCGTCGGGGAAGGGCGAGAGGCTCTCGAAGGAGTCCTTGTACTCGTTGCCGCGGATACCCACGGAGGCCCCGGTGAGGTTGATGAGACTTTGGGAGCGTCCCGTGTACCTCACAATTTCTGCGGCCGCGATGGTCACGATGGCCAAATAGTCGCCGCGCAACCGCAGTGTGGGCCACCCGAGGATGAGTCCGAACACCATGGCAGCACCCATCGCCACGAGGATCGCGACCCAGATGGGTGCCCCCTCGCGCACCGCAATCGCGTAGCCGTACATGCCGAGCAACATGAAGCCGGCTTGGCCCATGTTGAGCAGGCCCGTGAGGCCAAAGTGGAAGTTCAAGCCGATCGCGGCGAGAGCGAATGCGGCGGTGGCGGGCGCAAAAGTCTGCGCCAAGGCATCGGTCAGTAGCTGGTCCATGTCAGCCCACCCTCTCCGCTTTGCCCAAGATGCCTTGAGGCCTCACCAACAGAATCAGGATCAGAATGCCCAACGCGGAGGCGTACTTGAGGTCTGGCGTGAATACCACCGTGGACACCTCGGTTACCAAGCCAATGACCAGGGAGCCCACCAGTGCACCAAACGCGTGTCCAAGGCCGCCAAGCGTCACGGCCGCGAACATGAGTAGAAGCAACCTGCCGCCTGAGTCGAACCCAAAGCCGTTCTCGTAGAGGGCCAACAGAATTCCACCGAGCGCCGCTAGGCCCGTGGCAAGCACCCACACCAAGCGAATGATGCTCGCCACCCGGATTCCCGATGCCGCAGCCAGGGCCGGGTTATCCGAGATCGCGCGCGTGGCGCGACCCAAACGGGTCTTGAGCAAGAAGAGACTCACTCCAGCCAACACGATGAGCGCGATGATCACCGACATCAGAGTTTGCTTGCCGATATAGAACGGGCCAAACGTGAGTCGGGTATCGATCGCGGTTTGCAGGCGATACCGGCTACCACCAATCCACCACTGGATGAAGTTCAGCAGAGCCAGAGACAAGCCAATAGAGACGATCATCTGCTGCAGTACCGCTACGCGACGCTTACGGATGGGGTTCCACAGGAAGCGGTCTTGTAACCACCCGGTGCCCGCCGCCAACACGATGGCCACGAGCGCGGCGATCGGCAGTGGCCACCCAAAGCTGAACTCCGTGGGGATCAACGGCAGGGTGACCTTGCCGGGAGTGGCAAAGAAGAAACACAGGACGGCGCCAAGAGTCACTTGTTCGCCATGAGCAAAGTTGCTCAGCCCTGTGGTGCCGTAGATCAGCGACAGGCCCACTGACGCCAGCGCCAACAGAATGCCGAATACCAGGCCATTGACTACGTTCTGGCCTAGTAGCACCGACGTCGAGGTGCCAGTGCGAGCGGGCTCCACCACTTCAGCGGATGCCGTCCCTCCCATTAAGGCGGACATCACCATGAACGCGAGCGCTGCGATCCCTACTAGGGCAATAGCCCGCAGGTGGCGCTTTTCGAGTCTGCTGTGCACCAGTCTCCCTCTTTCGTCTTACGCCACGATAGACAGTCAGTGTTACGGCAATGTTTTCAGCACACAGGTCAGCCGCGCCGTTGCGACCAACCTCGACTGATCGTCCGTAATCGAGATTGCGTAGGTGGCCACAGTACGGCCCAAATGCACTGCGGTGGCAACTCCCGTGACAATTCCGTGCTTGGCGGAACGGTGATGAGTGATGTTGAGGTCCACGCCCACGGCTATCTTGTCCGGTTTCCCGTGAGCCATCGCCCCAAAGGAACCAAGAGTCTCGGCAA
>JAEYYZ010000075.1 GCA_023428185.1 Actinomycetes bacterium | reverse complement strand
GCGGCCGCAGGGAAGTCGCTCACAATGTCGGGAGTGCACGTGAAGAACACCGAAATAAGCTGCTCGCTGGACAGGGCGTTGTCCTTGAGCATGGCTTCCACCAGCTCTTGAGTGCGAGCGTAAAGGTGCTCGCGCTCATCCCGGTCAAGAGTGGTAGCGCCACGAATCGCCCGAACAGTCACGGCGCTATCGTATCTGGCGCCAGCTACAGTCCAGCGGCGGACATGAGTTCGCCGATGTCTGCGTTATCCAATTCCCGGAGTTGCCCCGGCTGCAAGTTGCCTAGGCGAATAGGACCAAATTGGGTACGAACCAGTTCTTCCACCGGGAAACCAGCGGCATCGAACATGCGCCGCACAATGCGGTTGCGGCCCTCATGAAGTTCTACTTGGACAATGGAGTGCTGGCCACTGATATCCAGCACTTGGCAATCGGTAGCGCGCACCGGACCGTCATCCAAGTCGATGCCGCTGCGCAACGTGGTGCACAGGGACTTCGGTACTTGCCCGCGCACCTTCGCCACATAAACCTTGGCCACACCGTGTGTGGGGTGAGCCAAGCGGTTGGCCAGTTCGCCATCGTTGGTGAGAAGAAGCACACCTGTGGTCTCTGCGTCCAGACGCCCCACGTGGAAGAGCCGTTCGGGATAAGAACTCACGTACGAATCCAAGGCGGGCCTTCCTTGGGGATCGCTCATGGTGCTCACTACACCTTTGGGCTTGTTCAGCACCACTGTTACTAAAGATTCACTCACGGAAATGCGCTTGCCGCCCACTTCCACCACGGCATCGGCGGGATCGATGCGAACGCCCAACTGATCCACTACTTCACCGTTGACACGCACCTTGCCAGCCTCGATGAGGTCTTCGCACTTGCGTCGCGAACCGACACCCGCTTGAGCGAGCACTTTTTGCAGGCGCACGCCCTCCGGGCGATGAATCTCCAGGTCTCCCATTAACGCATCGCCTCAGCATCCACCTCGGTGAGTTCAGGCAGGTACGGGGCCAACGGGGGAAGCTCGTCAAGCGAGGACAGCCCTAGCCGTTCAAGGAACTCAGTGCTGGTGCCATACAGCACGGCACCTCCTGATTCGCCCACTTCAGTCACCAATCCTCGAGCGCTCAATGTCTTCATGACGGAATCGACATTCACGCCACGCACTTGCGACACCTGACCGCGCGTGACCGGCTGACGATACGCCACCACGGCAAGAGTCTCCAAAGCGGCTTGAGAAAGTCGCGCCGACTGACCTTCAACAATGAAGCGCCCCACCACGTCCGCATACAGCGGTGATGAATAGATGCGCCACTTGCCGTCCACTTCCCGTAACTCAAAGCCCCTTGGGGCATCCGGGTTCGCGTACTCGCGCCGCAAGTCATGGAGAGCCTCCACCACCTCGCCTTCTGGCACGTCGAGTGCCACCGCGAGGTCCGCCGACGATACGGGTTCATCCACCACCATGAGGATCGCTTCGATCCCTGCGTTGAGGCTCACTCGTTCTCCAAAGCAGTTGTTGTCTCAGAATCAGGATCAGTGACGCCCTGCGCAGAGTCAAACTCCGGCGGCGTGCCTTCAAACTCGTCAATGGCGTCAGTGACATCCACGGCCTGTTCGCCGCCTGTCCAACGCACTGACAATTCGCCCAAAGAGCGCATCTGATCAAACGCCACAAGGTGCTCGCGGAAGAGTTCAAGCAGCGCAAGGAACCTCGCGACCACCACGTTGAGCCCCTCAGCATCGGCAATGAGCGCCCTGAAGCTAACGGCACCTGCACGTTGCAAGCGGGCCGCCACCACTGCCGCCTGTTCGCGGACACTCACCTTGGGATTGTGCAGGTGCGCCAAGGACACGCCTTGGTCCGATGCCTTGGGTTGCAGGGCGTGAGCCGCAAGCCTCGCGAGTTGCTCGGGTGTGGCGCTCCACACCAGTTCCGGCAACAACATCGCAAAGTGAGGCTCGAGTGTCGCATTGCGGGGCACGGCGCGTGGAGCATCCAACATCTGTTGGAGCGTGCCGGCTACCTCCTTGAACGCCCTGTACTGCAGCAGGCGGGCAAACAGCAGGTCTCGAGCCTCAAGCAGTTCAAGATCCTCAAGGTCATCTACCTCGCCTTGCGGCAGCAGGCGTGCAGCTTTGAGGTCAAGGAGTGTCGCCGCCACCACCAAGAATTCCGATGCTTGGGACAAGTCCCATTCGGCGTGGTCGCGCACAGTCGCGAGAAACTCGTCCGTGACCCGCGCTAGGGCCACCTCGGTGATCGCCATCTCGTGCTTGGAAATCAACGACAACAACAAGTCGAATGGTCCCTCGAAGTTGTCGAGATGGACTTCAAAACCCCCGCGCGAACTGAGGGGCGCCGTCGCTTGAACGCTCACGTCAAGCGGCTACTCCGCGAGCGATCAGCTCGCGCGCCAATTGGCGGTACTGCACCGAGCCCGCGTGTGCCGGGGCGTGCGCGAGGATCGGCTCGGCAGCCACTGTGGCGTCGGGGAACTTCACAGTTCTTCCGATCATCGTCTCGGTGACGCGGTCCCCAAAGGCTTCCCTCACGCGTTCCACTACCTCGTGCGAGTGCAGGGTGCGCGAGTCGAACATGGTGGGAATGATCGCGTCGGTGGTGAGCCGAGGGTTGAGGCGATCTTGAACCTTCGCCACTGTGTCCACCAAGAGTGCCACTCCGCGCATCGCAAAGAACTCGCACGCGAGCGGAATCAGCACTCCATGTGCGGCCACGAGGGCGTTGACAGTGAGCAGGCCCAAGGACGGCTGGCAGTCAATCAAGATGACGTCGTAGTCGTCCTCCACGCTGCGCAGGGCGCGTGACAACGCACTTTCGCGCGCCACTTCACCCACCAACTGAACTTCGGCCGCACTCAAGTCAATGTTGGCCGGGAGCAAATCGAGGTTCTCAAAGTCCGTACGCATCACCACATCCTTGGTGGACACGTCTGAACGCATGAGGAGGTCATAGACAGTCTGTTCAAGCGCGTCGGAGTGGACCCCAAGACTGGCCGACGCCGCACCTTGAGGGTCGAAATCCACCACGAGCACTTTGCGCCCGTACTCAGCCAACGCTGCAGCGAGATTCACCGTCGTAGTGGTCTTGCCTACACCACCCTTTTGGTTGCACAAGGCAATGATCCGGGCGGGTCCATGGCCTGCGAGGGGCTTGGGCTCGGGGAAGTCCTTCACGGCACTCACCCTACTCCCCCGGCACGCGGCGGCGGAGTGGCCACGCTGGCTCGTGGATGCGCTTGCTGATAGATCTCACGCAAGGAGTCACGAGTGACCAACGTGTAAATCTGGGTTGTTGTCACCGAGGCGTGCCCCAGAAGTTCTTGGACCACGCGAACGTCCGCTCCACCATTCAGCAGGTGCGTGGCGAAGGAGTGGCGCATCGTGTGCGGTGATACGTGGTCGATTCCCGCCTTGGCTGCCGTGGAACTGAGGATGGACCACGCGCTTTGCCTAGAAAGCCGCCCTCCACGCGCATTCACAAACAATGCAGGTGTACCTTTTCCGCGCTGAACCAGCGTGGCCCGTGCCCTCACGCGGTAAGCCTCAATGGCATCGGCCGCATACGAACCCAGGGGCACCATGCGCTCCTTACGACCTTTGCCCCGGAGCAACACCGTTTGGGCGCCGGGCTCCATGGAGAGGTCATCAAGGTCAAGCCCTACTGCCTCCGAAATGCGAGCGCCTGTGGCGTACAGCAATTCCAGGAGCGCCTTGTCCCTCAGCGGCAACTCGCCTTCACCCACGCCTGCCATGTCCAGGATTGCTGCAACCTGGTCGGTGGAAAGAGCTTTGGGGAGACGTTGGGGCGTTGCGCGCGGCTTGACCTCTAGTGAGGCATCGTCGAGTGTCCAGCGCTCGAGCACCCCAAAGCGATGCCAACCCCGCACTGCAACCACTGTGCGTGCGGCCGATGCTGGGGCCAGGGCGGTGCGGCCGTCGGCGCCCGTACTTACTGCCTGGGCAAAAGCCGCTACGTCGGCACGCTCCACCTCAGCCAGCGTGTGCCTGCCCATCTCGCCGAGAAAAGCGATGTACCGGTCCAGATCGCGCCTGTACGCCGCAACGGTGTGGGCGCTTAGGCCACGTTCCACGGTCACATGGGCGAGGTAGGTGTCTCGTTGCTGAACAAGATTCACGCGTCACCTCTGTTGGTCCGCACGTGCGGACTAGCCCCGCCACACGGTGAGGGCCTCGGGCCAGAAGGGATCCGCGAGAACCGCGGCGAACACAGCCGTGAGGTACATGATGGAGTCACGGAAAAGCCGCATCTCACCGAGCTTTTTGCGGTCTTCCACCACGCGGCGGTAGAGCCCCACACAGCCACCCACAAACCACACACCAAAGCCGAGCGCCACGGCCGCATAAACCCACGTCATGCCTGCGACTGGTACCAAGATGAGCGACACGGCAACCATGGCCACCGCATGGAAAAGCATCTCCACCGCGACACGCTTGTTGGAAGCCACCACAGGAAGCATGGGCACGTGAGCGTGCGCGTAGTCCTTGCGGAACTTCATGGACAGTGGCCAATAGTGCGGCGGTGTCCAGAAGAAGATGATGAGGAACAGCAAGACAGGAGTCCACGAGAGCGTGTTCTCCACGGCCGCCCATCCAATGAGGACCGGCATGCACCCTGCCACGCCACCCCACACAATGTTCTGGGAAGTGCGTCGCTTGAGCAGCATCGTGTATCCCACCACGTAAGCGAGGATGGCGAGAACGGACAGGAGCGTGGCTAACGGCGAGTCCACCACGAACCAGAACCAGGCCGTGGACACCACCCCGAGCACCCAAGCAAAGATCACGGCCGCACGCTCGCTCACCGCTCCGGTGACCAAAGGCCGGTTCTGCGTGCGCTTCATCACTGCGTCGATGTCACGGTCAAGGTAGCTGTTAAACGTGTTGGCTGACGCCGCAGAGAGCGTGCCACCGATCAGCGTGGAAAGCATGAGCCACCACCCGGGCCAGCCACCTGCGGCCAAAACCATGGTGGGCAACGTGGTGATGAGAAGAAGTTCGATGATGCGGGGCTTGGTGAGCGCCACGTAGGCCTTCAGGACGCGCGTCGCGAGGATCACTCGCGGGACGGAAGGCGCAGGCACCTCGGCAGGTGCGACGGGAGTGGACATGGGGCCAATCCTACGTCTACGGCGAGCACCCCCGCCGCTTGCAGGGGACGGCAACAAATAGGACTCCACGCGCAACGCGCACGCTCGCGCGCCGCTAGGCTAAGGCCTGTCAAACACTCAAATTCTTCTGGGAGTACCCTGTGACCGTTTCGTGGAGCGACACCGATCGCCGTGCCGTTGACACCCTCCGAATCCTTGCGGCCGATGCCGTAGAGAAGGTCGGCAACGGCCACCCTGGAACCGCGATGTCGCTCGCGCCTGCTGGGTACCTGTTGTTCCAGAACGTAATGCGCCATGATCCCGCCGATCCCACGTGGGTGGGTCGCGACCGCTTTGTGCTCTCCGCAGGCCACTCCTCGATGTCGCTGTACTTGCAGCTTTTCGCCTCCGGCTACTCCCTGTCGCTTGATGACCTCAAGGCGTTGCGCACTGAGAACTCGTTGACGCCTGGGCACCCTGAGTACGGTCACACCGAGGGCGTAGAGATCACCACGGGACCGTTGGGATCGGGTATCGCCTCGTCGGTAGGTATGGCCATGGCGTCCCGCCGAGAGCGAGGCCTCCTTGACCCCGATGCCGCTCCTGGCACTTCCCCGTTTGACCACTTCATCTACGTCATCGCCTCTGACGGTGACCTCCAAGAGGGAGTCTCCGCCGAGGCATCGTCCCTTGCCGGCACCCAGAAGCTCGGCAATCTCATTGTGATCTGGGATGACAACGAGATTTCCATTGAGCACGAGACCGACATCTCCTTCACGGAAGACGTGCTGGCACGCTACGCGGCATACGGCTGGCACACGCAAGCCGTGGACTGGCGTCACGAGTCCGGCTACAAGGAAGACATCCCGGCGCTGTACGACGCCATTGAGGCGGCTAAGGCGGTCACCGACAAGCCTTCGATCATCGCACTGTCCACCATCATCGGTTGGCCCGCGCCTACCAAGCAGAACACGGGTGGCGTGCACGGTTCGGCATTGGGCGCTGCCGAGGTTGCCGCCACCAAAGAGGCTTTGGGCTTTGACCCCGAGAAGCACTTTGACGTGGAGCCAGCGGTGCTGGAGCACATGCACCTCGCCAAGCAACGCGGCGCCGAGGCGCACGCGGCATGGAACGTCGAGTTTGACGCCTGGAAGGCCAAGAACCCCGAACGCGCCGC
>JAEYYZ010000003.1 GCA_023428185.1 Actinomycetes bacterium | reverse complement strand
GTGCGGTCCTCGTTCTCGGGGCTTGAGGGCACGTGGGTGATGGACGACACTGAAGGAGACACCATGGAAGAGCCCATCATCGCTGGAGTTGCCCACGACAGGTCCGAGGCCAAGATCACGGTCATCGGCATCCCCGACGTGCCCGGGTCTGCGGCGCGCTTGTTCGAGGCTGTGGCGCGCGCGGACGTCAACATCGACATGATCGTGCAAAACGTCTCCGCCACCGAGACAGGCGTCACCGACATTTCTTTCACGTTGCCCGCCACCTCACTTGACGAGGCACGCGCCGCCATTGAAGCCGACCGCGAGGGAATTGGCTACGCAGACCTGGTTGTTGACGACACCATCGGCAAGATTTCACTGGTGGGTGCCGGGATGCGCGCCTCGTCTGGTGTCTCAGCCAAGTTCTTTGCCGCGTTGCGCGACGCCAAGGTGAACATCGAGATGATCACCACCTCGGATATCCGTATCTCGGTGGTTACCAGGGCGGACCGTCTGGACGATGCCGTGCGTGCTGTCCACTCGGCCTTTGGGTTGGACTCTGAGCATGGCGAAGCCGTGGTGTACGGAGGGAGCGGACGATGACCGTCACTATTGCGATTGTGGGCGCCACCGGCATGGTGGGTTCCGTGATGCGCGAACTGGTTGCCGATCGGTTCCCCAATGCCACCGTGCGCTTGTTCTCTTCTGCTCGTTCGGCTGGCTCAGTGCTTGCTCATGGTGGCCAGGAGATCGTGGTCGAAGACGTGGAAGGTGCCGACTACTCGGGCATCGACATAGCGATCTTCTCTGCGGGCGGAGCCGCGTCCAAGAAATACGCGCCTTTGTTTGCGGCTGCCGGTGCGGTGGTAGTGGACAACTCCTCCGCATGGCGCATGGACCCAGAGGTTCCGCTCATCGTCTCCGAAGTAAACCCCCAGGCTCTGGACGCCGCTGCCAAGGGCATCGTCGCCAACCCCAACTGCACCACCATGGCAGCCATGCCCGCGCTCAAGGCGCTACACGAAGAGGCCGGGTTGGTACGCCTCGTGGTCTCCACCTACCAGGCCGTTTCAGGCTCGGGGTTGGCGGGAGTTGGGGAACTCGAGCGACTGGTGCGCGCTGGTGTTGACCAAGACGTGGCCGCGCTCGCGTTTGACGGCGCTGCAGTGGAGTTCCCTGCGCCCGCGCAATACGTGGCTCCCATCGCATTCAACGTGGTGCCCTTTGCGGGGGACTTGGTGGACGACGACTCCAACGAGACTGTAGAGGAGCGCAAGCTTCGCGACGAGTCACGCAAGATTCTTGGGCTGCCTGACCTGCGTGTGAGTGGCACCTGCGTGCGCGTGCCAGTGTTCTCTGGTCACTCGCTGTCTATCAACGCCGAGTTTGAGCGGCCGCTCAGCGCGGCTCGGGCCAAGGAGGTGCTCGCGAGCGCTCCGGGCGTAGTTCTTACTGAGGTTCCCACCCCGTTGGCGGGCGCGGGCCAGGACCCTACGTACGTGGGCCGCATCCGTCAGGATGAGTCAGTGGATGGCGGGCGCGGTTTGGCGCTGTTCGTCGTGGGCGACAATCTCCGCAAGGGTGCGGCACTCAACGCGGTGCAGATCGCGGAACTTGTTGCTGCGAGGCTTGCCGGCTAACTGCTCCCTTGGGCTCTCCCGAGCTCACTTCCCCTCGTTTGAGGAACGTGGGCTCGCGTGTCTGCTCTCGTGAAGCGTCCCTGAGGAAACTCACCATCCAGCTTGCTGGGGAGCGACCCAGGGACAGCGCAGTTCTTGCTTCCGCCGGGTTGCGGCGCTAACTTTCCTCATGCGCGCTCGCCCGAGACAGACGCGCGAGCCCACGTTCCTCAAGCGGGAGGGGGCGGGTGCGGAAGGGGGCGGGGGGCGGATCAGGCCTGCGTCAGTCCGAGCGCACTGAGTGTGCCGGCAGGATCCCGCAGCACCTCCGAGAACGCCAGTTCCGCAGCGCCAATGGCCATCATCCGTGCGCGCAACTCATTGCGCACAATCGTTATGCCTTGACCGTGTACGGGCAGGGCCAACCGTGTCACTTCGTTCTCTACGAGCACGCGCCGCGCATCGAACAGGGCCCCGACGTGTCCTCCGAGGATCACCCGCTCCGGGCTGAAGATGGTGACGATGTTGGCGATCCCTAGGGCGAGGGCGCGGGCCTGGCGATCCAGTTCCTCCGCTACCTCTCCAAAGTCGTTGTCGGCGTAGTAGGCGTCGAGTTCGGTGATGGCGACCTCCTCACCCACCACCTTCCACATACGCCGGATGCTGACCTCGGTTTCGAGACAACCCGTACGCCCGCACCCGCACCGGATGCCGTTGGAGTTGACCAAGGTGTGGCCAAGTTCCGCACCAAAACTGCGCGAACCCCGAATCAAGCGGCTGTCGGAAACCACTCCGCCGCCGATGCCCGAGGTTGACCCGTTGAGGTACACCACATTGTCGCAACCCCGGCCGGCGCCAAACATGTACTCGGCGATGACTCCCAGGTTGGCATCGTTCGCGGCGCGGGTGGGGTAGCCCAGGGCCGCCTCCACCATGGCCGAGTACTCGACATCTTCCCAGCCCAGGTTGGGGGCCAGTTTGACGGTCTGCGTGTACTCGTTGACAAGGCCAGGAATGGCGAGGCCCACGCCCACCACACGGCGGCCACGCGTAGCCTGCAGTTCGCTGACAAGTTCCGCGAGAATGTCGATGCTCTCTTGAGGCGTGGGCGGGCCCGGGGTGAGCCTGCGTGCGACATCGTGCACCACACCGCCAAAACCCACCACGGATACCTGGACGGCGTCAAAGTCCGGGTTCACGCCCAACGCGACGATGTCGTTGCTGGGGTGCACGAGAGGGCTTGGCCGCCCTACTGATCGTTGCTCGAGCGGCGGTGCAGTCTCATACACCAGGCCGAGTTGCTCCAGCTCAGCCACTAGGGCGCCGATGGTCGAACGGTTCAGATTTGTCTGCCGAGTGAGCTCTGCGCGGGTGATGGGACCCTTCTCGTGGACGTACGAGAGCACCACGGAGAGGTTGTGCTGGCGAGTCGATTCGTTGCGACTACCCTGCCGCTCGTCTCTGAGCAAAGTCTCTGTCACTGATAGTCACCCATCTCGGTTGGTTCTCCGCGCGTGGAAACCTTACCGTTCGCATTGACATGCGGGCCTTTGGGGAATATGTTCGCACTAACAACCAACATGGTCAAGGAGGACCACGCCATGGCGCTCACGCCCACCCCCAACGACAAGTTCACGTTTGGTCTCTGGACCATCGGCTGGAACGCACAGGATCCGTTCGGCTCCGCGACCCGCGCACACCTCGACGCGGTTGAGGCTCTTCGCACGCTTTCCGAACTCGGCGCTTACGGAATGACCTTCCACGACGACGACCTTTTCCCCTTTGAGGCAACCGAAGCTGAGCGTCGTGCCGCCATTGACGCGCTCAAGAAGGCTTGCGACGAAACCGGCATGGTGATTCCGATGATCACCACCAACACCTTCTCGCACCCCGTGTTCAAGGACGGCGGCGTCACCTCGAACGACCGTGCCGTCCGTCGCTTCACGTACCGCAAGATTCTCCGCAACATCGACTTGGCCGCCGAACTTGGCGCCAAGACCTTTGTCATGTGGGGAGGCCGCGAAGGCGCCGAGTACGACTTCAGTAAGGACGTGCGCGTCGCGCTCGAGCGTTACCGCGAGGCGGCCAACACGTTTGGTCAATACGTGATCGACAAGGGCTACGACATCAAGTTCGCTATCGAGCCCAAGCCCAACGAGCCACGCGGCGACATCCTGTTGCCCACCATCGGTCACGCGATGGCGTTCATCAACACGCTCGACCACCCTGAACTGGTGGGCCTCAACCCCGAGGTGGGCCACGAGCAAATGGCTGGACTCAACTTCACCGCCGGTATCGCTCAGGCTCTGGACCACGGCAAGCTTTTCCACATCGACCTCAACGGTCAGCGCGGCATCAAGTACGACCAAGACTTGGTGTTTGGTCACGGAGACCTCCACAACGCCTTCTCATTGGTGGACCTGCTGGAGAACGGCGGCCCCAATGGAGGCCGCGCCTATGAGGGACCGCGGCACTTCGACTACAAGCCTTCTCGCACCGAGGACATTGACGGAGTGTGGGAATCCGCCAAGGCCAACATGCAGATGTATTTGCTGCTCAAGGAACGCGCCAAGGCATTCCGTGCGGACCCCGAAGTCCAGGAAGCGATCAAGGCCACTCGTCAGCATGAACTGGCTCAGCCCACTCTCGCCAAGGGCGAGACCACGGCCGACCTCATCGCTGACGCGAGCGCATACGAGGACTTTGAGCCCCAGGAGTACTACAACGGCAAGGGCTTTGGCTTTGTCCGTCTGCAGCAACTCGCTACCGAGCACTTGCTTGGCGCTCGCGGCTAAGCCAGGGACTCACCTATGACTCTGGTAGCTGGAGTCGATTCGTCGACTCAAAGCTGCAAGGTTGTGGTCCGCGACCTCACCACCGGCAAGGTGGTGAGGTCCGGCCGCGCCTCGCACCCCGACGGCACCTCGGTAGACCCCAAGTATTGGTGGGACGCGCTCCTTGCGGCGATCGAGGACGCTGGCGGTCTCGCTGACGTCTCCGCCATCGCGGTGGGTGGCCAGCAACACGGCATGGTTGTTCTCGACGCAGAGGGTCGTGTGATCCGCGATGCACTGTTGTGGAATGACACTCGCTCAGCTGCGGCGGCCCGCGACCTGACCCACCAGTGGGGCGCGGACGTACTCGCCGAGCGCACCGGTTTGGTGCCCGTAGCGTCGTTCACCTCCACCAAGCTGCGGTGGTTGCGCGACGCAGAACCTCACCACGCGGAGCAGGTAGCGGCTGTGGCTCTGCCTCATGATTGGCTCACGTGGCGGCTGGCGGGTTATGGCCCTGCGGGTGAGAGCCCCTTGGGTCCAGACTTCACCGGTCTAGTGACGGACAGGTCCGATGCCTCCGGCACTGGCTACTGGAACCCCACTACGGGCGAGTATGACCGCGAACTTCTCATTGACGCGTTGGGGCACGATGCCGTGCTACCGCGGGTTCTCGGCCCCGCCGAAGTCGCAGGCAAGGTCCACCCCGACGTGGCCGTGACAGACGACGCGATCTTGGGCGCTGGCATGGGCGACAACGCGGGTGCGGCCATGGGATTGGGTGCGGCTAGCGGAGACGTCATCGTCTCCATTGGCACCTCTGGCACCGTGTTTGCGGTCACCGACAACCCCGTCAAGGACACGTCAGGGGCTGTGGCGGGCTTTGCCTCAGCATCGGGCGAATACTTGCCGCTCATCGCTACCCTCAACGCCGCGCGCGTTCTGGATGCGTTCACGCGGGTTCTTGGGGTTTCGCACGACGAGTTGGGTGACCTTGCGATGCAGGCAGAGCCTGGAGCTGGTGGAGCGGTGCTAGTCCCGTACTTTGAGGGCGAGCGCACACCTAACCTGCCCGATGCCAAAGCATCGCTATCGGGACTCACGCTGGCTTCCACTACGCGAGAGAACCTCGCGCGGGCGGCCATTGAGGGCATGCTGTGCGCCCTTGCGGACGGGCTCGATGCGGTGCGCGCACACGGAGTAGTCGCCCAGCGTCTATTGCTGGTGGGTGGTGCCGCGCAGAACCCTGCGGTTCAGGCCATCGCGGCACAAGTGTTCGACGCTCCCGTGGAGATTCCTTTGCCCGGCGAGTATGTCGCGTCGGGTGCTGCAGTCCAGGCCGCGTGGGCCCTCGAAGGCGTGCGTCCACGCTGGGCCGTCGAAACGGTGGCGAAACCCGACGTTGACACTCGGCCCCACATCAGAGAGGCGTACGCAGCCGCAGCGCGGTCGTACGTCGCTTAACACACGTCCTGCCGCGGCCCCCTTTCGCGGCAGG
>JAEYYZ010000219.1 GCA_023428185.1 Actinomycetes bacterium | reverse complement strand
GTGAGCGACTCAACGCGCCCCGTAGCGACGATGTCCGCCCGTGCGGCCTCCACGGCAGAGACCAGATCCGCAGGAACGTGCAGGTCCACGGACGTGATCACTGTGCGCTGAGACACCTTGGCATCCGACTTGACCTTGCGCAATGCGCTCACTGCGGCACCCGCCGCACCAAAAACGTTCACTTCCGCGCCATCAGCAAGCTCGCGGAGCGGCGCACTCGCCGGCCACGCGGCCCGGTGCACGGAACCCTCACGGAACCACGACCACACCTCTTCAGTGGCGAAGGGCAGTACGGGCGCGAACAGTCGCAAGAACACGTCGAGCGCCTGAGTCAATGCGGCACGCGCCGATGCCGCGCCAGCAGAGCAAGGGGCCAACGGATCAATGGGCTCGCCAAGCGCGGCGCCGTCGTAGGCTCGCTCCTTCACGAGTTCCACGTAGTCGTCGCAGAACGCCCAGAACAGGGATTCGGCCACTTCGAGTGCACGCGTGTGGTCGTAGGCCTCGAGTGCCGCGGTGGCAGTGTCTACAACATCGGCCAGCGCGGCGAGGAAGGCGCGGTCAAGGGGTTCGGTGACGGGCGCATCAAGCACATGTGCGGTCGCTACAACGCCGGCGTTTAGAGACTCCCCGGCTGCGGTCGCGATCCCGGTGGCGCCCAACACAAACTTTGACACGTTGAGCACTTTCATGGCCAAGCGTCGGCCAATCTTCATTTGGCCTTCGTCAAAGGCGGCGTCGGTGCCAAGGCGTGCAGAGGCCGCCCAGTACCGCACGGCATCAGAGCCGTGTGTCTCCAAGAGCCCCATGGGCGTGACCACGTTGCCTTTGGATTTGGACATCTTTTTGCGGTCGGGGTCCAGGATCCACCCGGAGATCGCAGCGTGACGCCAGGGCAGTACCCCGTGCTCGAGGTGCGCGCGCACCACGGACGAGAACAGCCACGTGCGGATGATGTCTTGCCCTTGGGGGCGCAAGTCCATGGGGAAGGTCCGCGAGAACAAATCGGGGTCGTCCCGCCAACCGCACACAAGCTGCGGTGTGAGGGAGGAGGTCGCCCAGGTGTCCATGATGTCGGTCTCACCTACGAAGCCCCCAGCCACTCCGCGCTGCGATTCGCTGTAACCAGGCGCTGGTTCGGCAGAGGGATCCACCGGCAACGCATCCTCAGCGGGCGCAATAGGGGCATCCCACATGGGCTCGCCATCATCGCCTACGGGGTACCACACGGGGATGGGGACACCAAAGAAGCGCTGGCGGGAAATCAACCAGTCGCCGGTGAGCCCGTTGACCCAGTTCTCGTACCGCTTGCCCATGTGCGAAGGCACAAAGTTGAGCTCCCCACCCCGAGCCAAGAGCCCGTCGCGCAATGCGACATTGCGTCCACCGTTGGAGATGTACCACTGGCGTGAGGACACGATCTCCAGCGGCCGGTCGCCCTTTTCGTAGAACTTGACGGGGTGCGTGACGGGCGTAGGTTCGCCTTCCATGACGCCCTCTTCGCGCAACAGTTCCACGATGCGCTGCTGGGCCTGGAATACGGTCTTACCTGCGATTTCGCCATACGCAGCTAGGCCGGCCGCGGACAGAATCACATCAGGTGCCTCGGGCAGAATGCGCCCGTCGCGCCCCAAAATGGTGCGCGTAGGCAGACGCAGCTCGCGCCACCAGATCACGTCGGTGACGTCACCAAAGGTGCAGATCATCGCGATGCCAGAGCCCTTGTCCGGCGAGGCCAACGGATGCGCCACCACGGGCACCTCCACCCCAAAGAGCGGAGTCACCACGTGGGTGCCGAACAGCGGCTTGTAGCGTTCGTCGTCGGGGTGCGCCACGAGCGCCACACACGCCGCCAACAGCTCCGGGCGCGTCGTCTCGATGAATACAGGCGCTTCAGAACCCGCGGCCGCCACCATGTCCGATGCCGGTGCAAACGCCAAGCGGTGATAGGCGCCGGGGCGTTCGCGGTCTTCGAGCTCGGCTTGCGCCACGGCGGTGCGGAAGGTCACGTCCCACAAGGTGGGCGCCTCAGCTTGGTATGCCTCGCCGCGGGCCAGGTTGCGCAAGAACGCCTGTTGCGCCACGGCGATCGACGAGGGCGAGATGGTCTGGTACGTGCGCGACCAGTCCACGGACAGGCCCAGGTGACGCCACAGTGCTTCGAATTGCTGCTCGTCTTCAGCGGTGAGGCGTTCGCACAATTCGATGAAGTTGCGGCGGGAGACAGGCACCTGATCCGCGGCCTTGACTTCTTTGTCCGTTCCAGCTTGCGGCGGCTCAAAGCCCTCGATGTACGGCAGCGTAGGGTCGCATCGCACACCAAAGTAGTTCTGCACACGGCGCTCGGTGGGCAGGCCGTTGTCGTCCCAACCCATGGGGTAGAACACTTCACGGCCGCACATGCGCTGGTACCTGGCAACTACGTCGGTGTGGGTGTAGGAGAACACGTGCCCCACGTGGAGCGAGCCGGACACCGTGGGCGGGGGCGTGTCGATCGAGTACACCTGCTCGCGCGTGGCGGTCGCGTCAAAGCGGTACGTGCCGGCGGCCTCCCAGGCTGCGTTCCAGCGGTCCTCCAGACCGTCGACGGTGGCCTTGTCCGGAATGCGCTGAGTCATGTGGGCCATTCTTTCAGACCCGGGAGGGCCGCCGATGCCCCGGCTAGCTAGGGCGCGACCCGCTGCGGGCCTTGCGCCACGCCGGGATGACGTCGCCGAGCGCCACAGCCACGACGATTCCCGCAGTGATGAGCTCGGCGGTTTCGAGCGAGAGGGGAGAGACCGAGTCCGGCCAGCCGATCTCCGCGAACAGCTCGCGGTTGAGGAAGCGCCCTTGTAGCAAAGGCGGCAACAAGAGAGCCAGGGTTGCGAGGTTGAGCACCACGGTGGCCCACCAGTCGCGCATGGTCCAACGGCCTCGCGCGTGACGCATGATCACTGTCACCAGCTCGACGGCCATCACCACGAGCAGCGCGGGGAGTACAAAGCTCCACAGGTCTGGGTTGAGGATCGGCAGTTTCTCGCCCGCGGCCGTGCTCGCCCAGGGCCACACGTGTTGCCACACGATGAATGCGGCTCCCACCAGCAGGCCCACGGCCGACGCTATGGTTTCGCCGCCCGAGACGTTGGCTTGTGGTGGTTCAGTGAGGTCGTCAACGGTCCATTTGTCGGCGAGATCTTTCTCTTTGCCGTAGCGCTCGAGTAACGCGAAGATCAACGTGATAGCAAACGTCATGTTCACACCCACGCCAATGCCCGCGCCAATGGCGGTGGCCAAGACAGTGGCTGGGCCCTCGCCCGCAAAAGCCGACCCCACGGCGGCCAACACAGTGATGATGGGCACCACAATCCACAGCAGCAGTGTGAGCAGTCGCTTCCACGCCAAGTACAGCGTGGGGCCAATCAGGGCTAGCGGCCGGTTCGAGTACGTAGCGGCCAGGCGCTCCGGGTCGCCGAGGTCCTCAAGCACGGCCCTTTCGGCCGACGCTTGCTCGCCCGGGTAGGCCTCGACGGCATCCGCGATGGAGGCCTGGAGTTCGGCCTGGACCTCGTCACGCTGGTCGGCGGGCAAGTGGGAAATGGTTGCCGCAATGTAGCGGTCGGTGAGAGTCATGAGAGGTCTCCAATTTGGTTGATGGCTTCAGTGAGGGCGTCCCAGTCGCGGCGTAGCAGTGCGATGAGGCTGCGTCCCTGGGTGGACGTGCTGTAGAACTTGCGCGGCCTGGACTCAGTGGTGTCCCACTGAGAAGCAAGGAGGTCTTGCTTCTCGAGGCGGCGCAACAGGGGATACAGGGTGTTGGCCTCGATCTCGATTCCTATCGCGTCAAGGCGGCCGATGAGGTTGTAGCCATAGTCCGGTTGGGCGGCCAATAGCGTGAGGCAAGCGAGCGCGGCGGTGCCGCGGCGGAGTTCCTGCCGGTGGCTGGCAATGATGTCATCGTTTATCACGAGACTCACGATACTGTGTGAGACACACTATTGCAACACGGCCGGGTCAGGTAGGAGCAGCGGGCGCGTGAGCCGCCACTCCCAAACCGGGCAGTGGCGACAAACCGGACATGCTTGCTAGCCTCCCTGAGTGAGCCAAGCGAAGATGCGCCCCGAATTCATGAAGGCGTTGGAAGAACTCGACAGTGACCTGGGCGCCACGCTGGAGCCTCGATTGCGGGAAATGGTGCGCTTGCGCACCTCCCACATCAACGGCTGCTCCTACTGCATCCGGCTGCATTCGGAGGCGCTCGCCGCCCTCAATGTGCGCATGGACCTCATCTCGGCGCTCGCTCGCCCGGTCAAGCTCATGCGCGAAGACTTGGTGACGCCCGCGGAGGCCTCGGCTATCCGATTTGCTGAAATCCTCACGGACTATCCGCGCGGCTTGGAGCTCGAGGCGAGGGACGATGCCGCGCAACATTTCACATCTCGGCAGTTGGGCGCGCTCGTGGAAGTTGTGGCAGTCACCAATGCGATTAATCGAGTGACGCGGGGCTCTGAGTAGAGCCTTTGCCGCGGGTCGGGTGCCCGCGTTTGCCGGTCGTTTTCTTGTTGGGCGCCACGGCTTTGGCGTGTTCCACGAGTTCCACCATGATGTCCGCCACCTCGTAGACGCCCACAATCACGCGGTTGGCGCCGTTGTCGAGGAGGTATTGAGAGTCTTCATCGTTGTGACCGCGGGCAAGGATTTCGATGGTGGACGATGCCGCTCGGGCTTTCGCAATGATGGCGCCAGCAGTGAGCGGGTCAGGGGTGGCGACGATGAGCGCGCGTGCGCGTTTGATTCCGGCGGCTGCCAGCACTTTGCCGCGCACGGCGTTTCCGAGAATGGCGAACTCGCCTTGCTCGCGGATCTCCTCCACGCGCCGCT
>JAEYYZ010000171.1 GCA_023428185.1 Actinomycetes bacterium | reverse complement strand
ACCAAAGGCCACAGGGGCGGGTCCGTGAGAATTCTCGCCGCAGCGTCGGCCTTGATCTGGACTATCTCGTCCACCACATCCTCGAGCAACAACGCAAGGCGCATGTGATCATCCACGGTGAAGTTGTTCCAGTCACACTCGTACGTGTAGCTGGCCCAACCGGCTGCACGGATCAAGCCCTCCCGCAAGTCTGCATCGGCCACGGCCTTGCCACCCACCTTGACAAACGGAAGCACCACTCCGTTGGTACGAGGCTCCAATTGCCGCGAGTTGTGCAGATGGAACGTGTGTTCATCCAAGAACTCAGCCTCGGTGATGACAGGCACAAGCGCACTCGGGTCTGCACTGGTGGCACGGCCTAAGGCCTCGCTCAGCGCCGAGCCAGAACCGGTGTGCTCTACGCTCAGCGCCTCGGGACCGTAAGCGTCGTCAGCGATGAGCGAGCACATGGGCCGCAAGCCGTGGCCCGCATGTGCCGGCAGTGAACACGCGCCACTCACCAAAAAGGTGGGACGGTGGCGGCGCTTGTGCATGGCGCGATCAGTGTGAGCAACGATGGCCGCGTGGGCCTCGTCCGCAAGGAAGATGCAGCCACCGGTTTGAGCGTGGGCGAGCCGCACAGCGTCGTCAACCCACTCCTGCATGCCTGCCAGCATGGACGCGCTTGGTTCTCGCGATGCGTGTGCAATCCAGCTGGATGTAGCCGTCATGATGTCTCCTGTCTCAGTGGTCCTGTAGGACCGGGGACACAATCACGATAAGCAGGGCAGTGGCTCACACTGCTAATAAAGACGCGCTCGATGTGAGGATGTCCACAAACGCAACGGACGTTCTGAGCCCGATGCCGGACACGACGATTGTGAGAAGCGCCACATACTTGGGTCAAGCCCCCAAACATGGGGGCAGCAGTGAGCGGGGGTGTAACGAGGCCTTACGAGACTGCGGCGATGGACTGCAACGCGATCTCTCGCTCTTCATTGGTGGGGGTCACCCACACTTGCACGGGAGACTCATCCGCACTCACTAGCGTGGGCACCTTTTTGCGCCCGGCGTTGCGGTCAGCGTCCATGATGATGCCGAGGTTGCTCAGTCCCGCCATAGATTGCATGCGCACTACCTCCGAGTTTTCACCCACACCAGCAGTGAAGACCACCGCGTCGAGCGAACCCAAGTGGGCAAAGTACTGACCCACGTAACCGCGGATCCGTCGGCAGTACACCTCGAGCGCGAGCAAGGCATCGTCGTTTCCGTCCGCAGCAGCAGACTCCACATCTCGCATGTCGTTATAGCCCGCAAGCCCCAACATTCCGGACTGGCGGTTGAGCAGTGCGTCAACGTCGTCCACGCTCATGCCAGCTGAACGCACCAAGTGCATCACCACGGCAGGATCAATGTCCCCGGACCGCGACCCCATCACCAGGCCCTGCAAAGGAGTGAGGCCCATGGACGTATCGATGGACCGGCCCGCCCGCACCGCGCACACGGACGCGCCATTGCCAAGGTGGAGGGTGATCATGTTGAGTTCGCGCGGCTCGCGGCCCATGGCGCGCGCGGTCTCACGCGCCACGTACCCGTGAGAAGTGCCGTGGAAACCGTAGCGCCTGATCCCGTGCTCGGCAGCCACGTTCCTGTCAATCGCGTAGGTGTACGCCGCCTCTGACATGGTGGCGTGGAAGGCGGTATCAAACACCGCGACGTGAGGAATGCGCGGGAAGGCCGCGCGTGCGGCAGTGATGCCCGCAAGGTTCGGGGGAGTGTGCAACGGCGCCAAGGTTCCTAGCAACGCGATGCCGCGCTCCACGTCATTGTCGATGATGGTGGGTGCCACAAACTCGGCGCCGCCCTGCACCACGCGGTGTCCCACTACGGTGAGCCGGTTGAGGTCAACACCGCTCTCTGGCTGTTCCAACTCCGCGATCACTCGCTGAATGGCTTCGCCAAAATCGGTGACGCGTTCAATGAGACCGGAGGCAAGCGGCGCATCCACGGTGGTGTCCACCACTTGGTATTTGACCGAGCTTGAACCGCAGTTCAGAACCAGGGCGATGCCGATGTAGTTGACGGCCACTATGCCTCCGAGACGCTGTGGGGGGCCGAGACCACGGCATCGGCGTCTTGCGCTTGGATGGCGGTAATGGCAACCGTATTGACGATGTCGTGCACCAAGGCGCCCCGAGAGAGGTCGTTGACGGGTTTGCGTAGGCCCTGGAGAACGGGCCCCACAGCCACCGCTCCCGCAGAGCGTTGCACAGCTTTGTACGTGTTGTTGCCCGTGTTCAGGTCAGGGAAGATCAGCACGGTAGCGCGGCCAGCCACAAGGGAGTTGGGGGCCTTAGCTGCGGCCACAGACGGCTCCACCGCGGCGTCGTACTGGATGGGCCCATCGACCAGTAGGTCGGGGCGGCGCTCGCGGACCAGCCGCGTGGCCTCACGCACCTTCTCCACCTCGGAACCCGAGCCGGACTCACCCGTCGAGTACGAAAGCATCGCGATGCGAGGCTCCACACCAAACTGAGCAGCAGTCTGCGCGGAGGAGATCGCAATGTCCGCGAGTTGCTCTGCCGTGGGATCAGGGTTGACGGCACAGTCTCCGTAGACCAGCACCCTGTCTTGAAGGCACATGAAGAACACTGACGAGACAATGGACACGCCTGGCGAGGTCTTGATCACCTGGAATGAGGGCGTGATGGTGTGCGCGGTGGTGTGCGCAGCCCCAGAGACCATGCCATCCGCCATGCCATCCAGCACCATCATGGTGCCAAAGAAGCTCACATCCTGGACGGTCTCGCGGGCAGCGTCCTCAGTCACGCCCTTGTGCTTGCGCAACTCGTAGTACTCGGAGGCAAAACGGTCCACGTACGCGGGGTCTTGAGGCGAAATGATGGTGGCGCCATCCAATGAGATGCCCAGCTCAGAGCATCGGGCTTGGATAGCGGAGGCGTCTCCTAAAATGCTCAAGTCCACCACACCACGAGTGAGCAACGTGGCTGCGGCTTGCAAGATGCGGTCGTCGCCGCCTTCCGGCAACACAATGTGCTTCTTGTGCGAGCGTGCTCGCTCGAGCAGCGTGTACTCAAACATCAGTGGCGTGACCACATCGGTGCCCGCGAGGTTCAATCGTTCGGAGAGTGCGGCAGCGTCCACGTAGCGCTCAAAAAGGGCCAGTGCTGTGTCCACCTTGAGCCGGGACGATGCTTCAAGGCGTCCGCGGGTAGCAGAGCACCGGGCAGCGGTTTCGAAGGTGCCCAGGTCAGTGGCAATGAAGGGGAGTGTGGAACCCAAGCCCTCGATGAGTTTCTGCACGGCAGGCTCCGGAACAAAGCCACCGTTCACCATGATTCCAGCGAGCGAAGGGAAGCCCGCGGCGGTGTGCGCTGTGAGCGAGGCGATGATGGCATCGGACCTGTCACCGGGCGTGATGACCATGGCGCCGTCACTCAACCGTTCCAGCAAGTGGTTGACGTTCATGGCACCCACGTTGAAGGCGCGCACTTCTCGCGAAAGCATGGATTCGTCGCCAGCGATGAGCCGGCCTTCCACCGATGCCATGAGCGCGCGCAGCGTGGGCGCGGTGAGAATGGGCTCCTCGGGTAAGGCCGCTACGCCTACGTCCGCGGGAAGAGCGGCTTTCACTTGGTCCACATCCCGGGGGTCACACCTATTGGCGAAGACGGCCACCACTTTTGCGTGGCTCTCTTCCATCTCGGTGCGAGACTGCTGAACCACTTGCGCCACTTCAAGAGGAGTGCGGTTGCGCCCATGCACTACGAGCGCCACCGGGGCGCCAAGGTTAGCTGCAATGCGTGCATTGAATTCAAACTCTGCTGGGCCAGCCACGTCGGTGTAGTCAGTGCCCACAATGACCATGGCATCGCAACGCTTCTCCACCGCGTGGAACCGCGCCACGATTTGCGCAAGTGCGGCGTCGGCATCGGCATGGACGGCCTCGTAGGTGACACCTACACATTCCTCGTACGAGAGCCCCACGTCACTATGCGCCAACAGCAGTTGCAGCACGTAGTCCGAGCCGTCCGCAACTCGAGCAACGGGTCTGAAGACGCCCACCCGCCCCACGGTGCGCGACAACAGCGCCGTGATGCCGAGCGCCACGGTTGACTTTCCGGTGTCGCCTTCCGCTGACGCGATGTAAATGCTGTGGGCCACGGTCCCAAGCATTCCATGGAGTGAGTGGGACCGGGACCTCCAGCGGTCCTAATCTCACGGGTTATCCACATGATGCATGCGTGCTCTTGAGCCGCTCACGCCGTCATGAGACGATGCCTTGAGCGTCTCTTCCTATGGGGGGTAGCGATGCGCCTCGGAAGGGAGCGGGCGACCGCCCGGGTGGCACATGCTGATAAAGCAAAGCGTGACGTGGGTGCAGCGCGCCTGGGAGTGGGTGGGCCACCTCGGGATCGAAGGCCACGACCGCGTGGTGGCGCGTTACATGATGGGCTCCAACCACTTCTTGGCTTTAGCCATTGCCGTGGCCGCGGTGTGGGCCGGCGTGTTCTGGTCGGTGTTCTTGCCGGGTTCGTGGCTCCCCGGTGCATCGCACACTGCCCTGATTGCGGTGTGGTGTGGATGCCTGGCTCTCAATGCGCGGGGATTTTTTGTTCCGTCGGCTGCGATCGCTTTGGCAGCGCCCGTGATCCAATATGTAGCGCTCGCATGGATGTTCTCGGCCGCCGGGGGATTTCAACTCGTTCTGCTCACCGTGGGTGCCTTGGCGTTCTCCGTCTTGCCTCCACGGTGGTGGTTGTTGAGAGTGTTGGTCACGGCTGCCGCTTTGGCCGCCGCGGTGTGGACCTCGTTCTCGGGCCTCTTTATGAATCCCGGGGTGGAGGCATCGGCAGGTCAAATCCGGGCGCTCTTAGTGGGGAATATGCTCGCCACGGCGCTCTTGGTAGTCCTTTCCGCCGCGTTCAGCGACTACTACCTCATGCGCGAGCGGCGCTTGGCAGAGGCCCTCGTTGACCAAGCAGAATACGCCGCCAAGACCGATGCGCTCACGAACGTCATCAACAGGAGAGGGCTAGGTCCGCTCCTCGCCACCGCGGTGACGGAAGGCGACTACGCGATTGCGCTCGCGGACCTCGACAGGTTCAAGCGGATCAACGATCGCCTAGGACATGGCACGGGCGACGTGGTTCTTGCCAATGTGGCTCGACGGCTCGTCTTGGCGGTAGGCGATCAAGGTGTGGTGTCCCGTTGGGGTGGGGAGGAATTTCTCATCCTCATGCCCAGAGTGACCGCTACCCAGGCGCTCGCCATCATGGAACGGGCGCGCGCTGCTGTAGATCGAGACTTTGGAGCGGATGGAGTGATGGAGCACGTGACGCTCTCGGCCGGGGTGGTGCATGTTCCGCGCGGGACGAGCAAAGAAGACGCCCTGCGGATCGCGGACAAACTGTTGTATGAGGCGAAGGATGCTGGACGCAATCGGGTACTTGCCACTGCAGTGGTGGGTTTGAGGCACACGCCCGTGCCGGAACTTCAGGGGTAAACCTTGGCGGGTATGTGGTGCTCCCAGTACCCTGAGTCTGCGACGGGATGCCCTTGACATGCGAGCCTCGCTCCCCAAGGCGCCGTGAACCTTAGTCGGACAGCGAGACACCGCGTGGAGCGCAGAAGCAGGCCCGATCACGGGCACCACTTTGAGGTGGAGCGCGCCCTGGTTCGGTTCATTGATTCGCAAGCCGGCCCCTTGCCCACTGAAGCGGCTAGAGCCGCGAGTTCCACTACATGGTTCGCCATTTTCTGTGCCGCACTGAGCGTGGGTTACGGCATGTTCTATGCGACCTACGACGCGGCGGGCCTGTGGCAATTGCTCACCATCACGTGTGTGGCTTTCGCTGCACACTTGACGGGGGCTGTCCTGGCGCGGTTGGGGCACCAGTTGGTGGCCGCGGTCTTGGTCTTGTCCTTGACGTACGCGCAGATCATTGCGACATCCATCGCCACCGGATGGGAAAGCGGGGTCCATCTCTACCTGATCGCAGCCGGGCTCGTGGTGTTCGCGGTTTTCACAGAACGTCAGCGGCTCTACAGATGGGTGTTCGTGGCGTTGGCTGGCGGCGCATTCGTGGCGTGCCAAGTGTTGTTCCCCGCGAAGTCTGCGGCAGTCGAGATCCCCGGCACCACGTTGTCGGCGATCATGAGCGTGAGCGCCGTGGTCACCGCGCTGCTCGTGTACTTCCTCGCGGCGGTAGCCCACTATCGCGCCGGCCAAAAC